>DQVY01000173.1 GCA_015661535.1 Sulfurovum sp.
ACCATCTCAGTAGGTGAAATGAGTGTAATGGCCAAACCTTTAGACCCTGCTCTACCCGTACGGCCTATGCGGTGTATGTAGTCACCTGTGACATGCGGGATGTCATAATTTATTACCACAGCTAAGTTAGGTATGTCTAAACCACGTGCCGCAATGTCTGTCGCCACCAAGACACGGATTTTCCCCTCTTTAAAACCTTCTAATCCACGGGTACGTTCTCCTGAACTTTTACCTCCATGTATGACAGCTGTTTTCAGTCCTGAAAGGTTCAATTCTTTTGTTACTTCATCTGCCACCTCTTTTTTACGTACAAAAACCAACACATGTTTGTAGTTACGAGAACCTATAAGGTAAGAGAGCAGTTCTGTTTTTTTCTCTTTTTCTACAGGATACACCACTTGACTGACTGAACTTGCCGAAGTTCCCATAGAGTCTACTTCTATGAGTTTAGGCTTGCTAAGAATCTGCTCAGCCAAACGTTTTACAGAGCCAGAAAGTGTTGCCGATATGAGTACATTTTGGCGACGTTGAGGCAGGTGTTGAAGTATTTTACTCACTTCATGTACAAAACCCATGTCTAAAATAGTATCTGCCTCATCGAGTACCAGATAATCTACAGATTCAAGATTGACATTTTTTTGATTGATATGCTCCAAAAGCCGCCCGGAAGTGGAGACAATAATATCAACCCCCTGCTTTAACCTGTTGGCTTGTGACGTAAGGTTTGCCCCACCATACAACACCATACTTTTCAATGGCAAATACTTCCCATAGGCTTCCACAGATGCTTCTACCTGTTTCGCCAACTCTCTCGTAGGCACCAAAATCACCGCTTTGGGGTAATGCTGCCCTTCTACAAAGGTTTTAGAGAGTTCTTGCAATATGGGTAAGGTAAACCCAGCCGTCTTCCCCGTACCCGTCTGCGCCCCTGCCATAATGTCACGACGTGTGAACATTACAGGGATAAGTGCCTTTTGAATGGGTGTAGCAGACTCATACCCTTTGTCTTTTAATGCTTTGAGGATATTTTCATCTAGTCCCAGTGTGGCTAATGAAGTGGTACTGTTTTCTTGTTGTGTTGACACGGTTGTTGCCTTGGTGAACGTTTTATGTATTGTAGCGAATTATGGTTACATATCTAAAGGGTTTGACTCATTCCATCCGGGGAATCAGGATGGAGTTTTATACTTTAGTCTAAGATCAACTCTGTATTGTCAAGTCTACGTTTAAGACGCATTTTTCGTTTTGCTACTTCTCTCATGTCCGCATCGGAATCACTTTCATCCACGATCTCTACACCAAGTATGGTCTCAACACAATCTTCCAGTGTCACAATTCCCTCGGTCTGATCATAAGAGTCCTGTACTAAAAACATATGCTCTTTTTTCTTGATAAAAAGATCCAGTGCCAGGGAAACAGGGATGTTTTCATTGATCTTATAAATATCTTTTTGAATACTTGCAAGCGTAACTGTATCATCTTTTAGTGCCTGCTGAAAGATCTTTTTTGTCATTACGATCCCCGTGATCTTTTCAATCGTACCATCAAATACAGGTACCCTTGAAAATTTAAAGATCGCAGGTTCATTGTCTACGATATCTTTGATCGTCCTGCTCCCATCTAGACTAAATACCACTGTTCTAGGGGTAAGTATCTCTTCTATTTTTATTTTATCTAGCAACAAAATATTTTCTATGACATCAGACTCTTTTTCATCGAGTACCCCTTCATCTTCACTCATGAGCGTAGACTCAATGAGCTCTTCTCGTGTGAGGCTCATACCTTCATCGTCTTTTTTAATGCGCTTGGTCACAAAAAGTGTCAGTAAAATAATAGGATAGGTGATCCAAATAAAAAATTGAATAAAATAGGCCGCCATCGGTGCCAAGGCTTTCCAGTTAGATGCCCCTATGGTCTTGGGAATGATCTCAGACAAAAACAATATAGCGAAAGTCAAGATAATAGAAACATAAAACACAGCCCCTGTACCATACACACTTTCGGCTTGTGCACCTACTGCAGCTGCACCTAAAGTATTTGCTATGGTATTGAGTATAAGTATAGAGGCGATAGATTTATGTATATTGACTTTATGAGATTTAAGCAGTGTTCCTACTTTGGGTTTCTCTTTTTCAAGTACAGAAATATAAGGCATAGTGACAGAGAGTAAAACAGATTCTAGAACAGAACAGATAAAAGAGACAATCACTGCCGCAAAAAAGTATAAAAGTAACAAGTCCATATGACTAAAAATATCCTTATAATAAAATGAGGGTTGCTAACCCTAAAAAACTAAGAAAACCGACTACATCGGTGACTGTCGTTAAAATAACTGTACTGCCAATAGCCGGATCAATATCAAGTTTCTTAAGTAGTAATGGTACCATAGAGCCAAAAAAACCTGCTGAGAGTAAGTTAATCACCATTGATAGTGCTATCACTATACCCAACATCCCTTTATCGAACCAAAGAGAAGCTATAATACCCATGATTATAGCAAAAAAGAGCCCATTTACTAAGGAGAGCAATACTTCCTTCTTTATGGTACGAAATGCATCATGTTGTGCAATGTCACCTAATGCCAACTGACGAACAACAACGGTAAGTGACTGTGTCCCGGCATTGCCACCCATTGAAGCCACAATAGGCATCAAAATTGCCAAAGCAACAATACTTTGCAAGGTCTCTTCAAAAAGCCCAATAACCAGTGAAGCAGCTATCGCTGTAATGAGATTTACAGAGAGCCAGATAGCCCGTGCTTTACCCGCTTTGAAGATATCTTCATCTTCTTCCGCATCATCATTCACCCCTGCAAGGTTATACATCTGATCCGTGGCTTGTTCATTGATGATATCATAAATATCGTCAGAGGTAATACGTCCTAAAAGTACGCCATTATCGTCAACCACAGGCATAGAATTTAGATCATACTCTTGAAATTTCTGTACCACTTCTGCAATATCATCATGATCTTTTGCTGTGACTATTTTAAATTTTTCAGCAGATCTTTCTATATTTTCTTTTAATGTCTTATTGAAATCAAATATAAGTAAATTATCAAGTCCCACACCATAACGAAGTTTTTTCTCTTTGTCTGTCACAAAAAGATAATTGATATTTTCCAATGCACCATTACGACGTAAAGTAGCAAAATCATTAATGACATCATGGACATTTTGCTCAAGACCTGCAGTATAAAGCTCCACTTGCATATAGGCGCCAGCTTCATCTTCTTCATATTGCTTAAGCTGCAAGATATCTGCCTGGTCTTCTTTATCAAGTTCATCAAAAACCTCTTTTGCCCGCTCTTCATCACGCTCTTCAAGTTCTTGAATAAAGTCAGTTTGGTCATCAGATTCAAGTTCAGTAAGTGATTCTGCAATTTCCTGAGGGGTAAAAGATTCCAATACATCTTCAAAATATCTGTCTGGCAGTTCCAAGGCTACATCTGCAATGAGTTCTTTGGGAATAGCCTGTACCGCATTGGCAAAACTTTTGTCATCTAGATCTTTTAAAAGGTTTGCGATTTCAGAGGGATGCATTTCATCGAGAGGATGATCATTTAAATATTTGCTAAGTTTATCCATATCATACCCCTTAAAGTGGCTTCATTATTATCTGTGGAATTATACTTGATTAAATGTTAAAAGTGTTGAAGAATAAATGTAGGTTCGATGCAATCGAACAAAAACAATATAGAGTCGATTCTATCGACCCTACAAATTATTTTGTTTCAATATCACACTCTTTTGTAATAATACAAAGTGGACAAAAATTTACAAGCCCTGCGATAAGTGGTATAGCACCAAGATAGAACCATTGGTTTCCTGAGTATACACCATAACCGATAAGTGCAGATCCCAGTACAATTCTAAATGGTCTACAAAATGATCTAATTTTATTGACGTTCATAGTGTCTCCTTAATATATAAAAGTGAAGAGAGTATACAAAAAAAGTGATTAAGAAAAGCTAAGTCTTTCTTATAATACATATAAGGAAGACTTAGGAAGATTAAACTTGTGGTCCTGCCGAAGCATAATCAAACTCGCCGCCATTTTCATCATAGCGATGGAAGTTTTCCTGGAACATACCTGCAAGTTTTCTAAGCATTGCATCATACTCATCTTTATTTTCCCATGTCTCTCTTGGGTTGAGTACTTTATTGTCTTTTACACCATCAAGTGTCTGAGGTATTTGAAGGTTGAACAGTGGTAAAGTGTCAAACTCTGCATCATTGATCGAACCATTTAAAATACCATCAATACACGCTCTAGTATCTTTAATACTCATACGTTTACCTACACCATAAGGTCCACCTGTCCATCCGGTATTCACAAGATAGACATTCACATTATGTTTGTCGATCTTTTCTCCAAGAAGTTTTGCATACACTGTTGGATGCAGTGGTAAAAATGCCTCACCAAAACATGCTGAGAATGTTGCTACCGGTTCTGTAATACCTCTTTCCGTACCTGCCACTTTTGCAGTATAACCAGAAAGAAAATAATACATTGCCTGCTCTTTTGTAAGTTTAGATACTGGAGGTAAAACACCAAAAGCATCTGCAGAAAGGAAAATGATATTATTTGGATGACCTGCCTGAAGATCTTCTTTATGATTTTTGATATGCTCTATAGGGTAAGAAACACGTGTGTTTTCTGTTTTAGAACCATCTTCATAATCTACCTCACCATGCTCATCTGAAACCACATTTTCAAGCAGAGCATCTTTCACAATAGCACCATAAATTTCAGGCTCAGATCTTGGGTCAAGGTTGATCACTTTTGCATAACATCCACCCTCAAAGTTAAAGACACCATGGTCATCCCAACCATGCTCGTCATCACCAATAAGTGCTCTGTTGGGATCTGTTGAAAGTGTTGTTTTACCTGTTCCTGAAAGCCCGAAGAATAGACAGACATCATCCTCTTTTCCTACATTGGCAGAACAGTGCATAGAAAGTTTACCTTCAAGAGGCAACCAGTAGTTCATCATAGAAAAAATACCTTTTTTCATCTCACCACCGTACCATGTTCCCCCAATAATAGAAACATTTTCTTCTACATTAAACAGAACATACACATCAGAATTCATCCCAAATTCTTTGTATTTTTCATTGACTGTTTTACATGCATTATAGACTGTAAAATCTGGTTCAAATCTTTCAAGTTCAGACTCTGTAGGACGGATAAACATATTTTTAACAAAATGCGCCTGCCATGCAACTTCAGAAATGAAACGTATAGAACGTTTACTCGCTGCAGAAGCACCCG
>DQVY01000168.1 GCA_015661535.1 Sulfurovum sp.
TATTTTTTGTTTAATAGTAGCAGGAATGATACGTTGATAATCTGGGAATTTTCCATTTATCAATCGTGTATAGAAAAAATAGTTTTCATTGGAAATAATGAGATTGGTTTCATCATAATAAATATCTATTTGGTCTAAAAAGAGTTTCTGTATCTCTAAAATTGCTTTTTTAGGGACTATAAGTGATAGTTCTTTTTCATTGTTTCCAACTATAGTTGCTATAGCCAGTCTTCTGGTATCTGTTCCTACTAAGTCTGTAGAATCACTTTTTATATTGATCAATGCACCGTTGAGTTCAAACTTTGGATTGTTTGTATCAATAGCTGGTGATATTTTTTTAAGATTTTGTATGAGACTTAATGAATCTAAGGTAATCTGAGGTTTTTCTTCTATACTTGGAAATTCCGGATAGGTATTTGGATCAAAGGTTGGCAGTTTGAATTTAGAATGTTTTTGTTTGATAATAAGGGTATTGTCCAATACTTCTAAAATAATTTCATCATCTTTCAGTATACGGATAATATCTAGCAGTTTTTTACCATTTGCAGTAAATGCACCTTCTGCTTCTATTGTTATATTATCTGTAACAATTTTTAATCCTATTTCAGAATCTGTTGCTTTTACAATACATTTATTATCTTCTGTTCTAAATAATATATGAGATGTAATTTGACTGGCATCTTTTTTTTCTAAAAAAGGTTGTAAATTAATAAGTATAGATTCTATTATTTGCTTGTTCGCTCTTATCTTCATTGACTTTCCCTTATTTTTAATATTAATAGTAGATAGTAGTAGTTCGACATGAATATGTGAATAACTACTTTACTGCTGTTCTAGCCGTTGTTTTGATGTCTGTCTATCTCAATTTAAACATTCACATCTATTCACTTATAAAATTATATCTTTTTTTTATTCAAGTTTTCTATGATTTCTTTTGGAATAAAACAGTTTAGTGTTCAGCATTCTGGGTTTGTGTATTTACTTTGTTTGAGAGTTCTTCCAAAATGACTTTAAAATTTTCATCATTGTCTATGATCTCATTGATCTTTTTCATGGCATGGGAAATAGCTGTGTGGTCTTTCATACCAAAATAAACGGCAATTTGTGGCATAGAATTAGGGGTAAGGTTTCTTGCCAGATAAATAGCGATTCTTCTTGCATTCACCACATTTTTTGTACGTTTTTTAGATTTGATGTCAGAAGGTTTTATATTGAGCTCTTTGGAAATGATCTTGACAATATCATCTATGGTAATATTTTCTTTTTTCTCTTTAAGTTGATCTTTGATGGCACTTTGTGTAAAGTCCAGGGTGATCTTTTGGTTCAGCATAGAAGAGAGTGCATTGAGTTTAATAATGGTCCCTTCTATTTCACGTATATTATCTCCCATATGAGTGGCAATATAGTTGATGATCTCAGAGTCTAATTTTATACCGTCCAATTCACATTTTTTCTGGATGATGGCAATTTTTGTTTCCAGTCCCGGAGGTTGGATGTCTGCCATGAGTCCCCATTCAAAGCGGCTTTTGAGTCTGTCTACCAATCCTGCTATTTTGTTGGGTTGTCTGTCTGAGGTCATGACTATCTGTTTGTTGGCATTGTGTAGTTCGTTAAAGGTGTGAAAAAACTCTTCTTGTGTCTGCTCTTTACGGCTTAGGAATTGTATATCATCTATGAGAAGCAGATCACATTCTCTAAATTTATCTCTAAATCTATCCATGGTCTGTGAACGCAGGTGTGAAGTAAATGAGTTCATAAATTGTTCTAATGTTGTATAAATAACGGTTTTACCCAGATCAATATGGTAATTACCTATGGCTTGAAGCAAGTGTGTTTTCCCCAGCCCAACGCCTCCATAGATAAAAAGAGGGTTATACTGTTTGCCCGGTTTTTCAGCCACAGATTTTGCAGTGGTATAGGCAAATTGGTTGGAGTCACCTACAATGAAACTGTCAAAGGTTAAAGAGGGGTTCAGATAGGTACTTTTGGAATTTTGTTTTTCTGAAACCTGTTTTATGATAGGGTTGGATGTTTTTTGATTTCCTTTGCCTATGCTGATCTCTATTTCCGGTTTTACCTCATTTTGCAATTCAAAAAGATGCATGAGTTTCTCTTTGTACTTACTTTTGACCCATTTTGCTATAAGAAGATTGGGAGCATTAAAATAAACAATGTTAGATCTTGAACGTTTTGCATCATAGATCAGTTTTTTAATATAACGGTCATATTCCAATTCAGGGATCTCTTTCTTGAGTTCAAAAAGTACTTTTTGTCCAATATTCATAATGTTTTGCCTTTACTGTTTTACCTAATGTGAACAATTTTACACTTTTTTAAGTGTTCAAAATATTCATGTGAATAACTTTCAACATTTTAGCCAATTTTAGCTAAAATAGCGTCATTAAACATAGGTTGAATATTTTATTCACTATGTGAACAAAGGTGTGAATGAATATTTTAGGAATAGACCCCGGAAGCCGTAATTTAGGCTACTGTATCATTTATTGGGATGGAAAAAACTTTTCACTTGTTGAGGCTGGTTTGCTTAAAATGAAAGAAAAAGAGCTGCAGGCACAGATGGTAGAGCTTGTAGAGGGTATAGACCTCATTTTAAAGACCCATAAAGTAGATGAAGTGGCCATTGAAGACATCTTCTTTGCCTTTAACCCCAAGTCGGTCATAAAGTTGGCACAGTTTAGAGGGGCCTTGTGTCTAAAGATACTCCAAGAGGTAGGCTTTTTTCATGAATACACCGCTTTACAGGTAAAAAAAGCAGTGACGGGAAACGGAAAAGCGACCAAAGAACAGGTGGCTTTTATGGTAAAAAGACTCTACGGTATTAAAAAAGAGATCAAACCTTTGGATATTACCGATGCTATGGCCATAGCCCTTACCCATTTACAACGGGTTAAAATGCGTAAAAAGTAGAATGATCAAAAATCATCGCGTAGGGTGGAGCATTTTATGCCCACCATTAATTTGAAAGCGGTTTTGCATTCTTCTTTATGCTGATCATACGTTTTTTGGGTACGCTAAATGTACTTTTTTTGTTTCCTTCTACAGACTCTTCAATGATCTTGTCATACAGATAGATATCATGTTTAAAATACGCCAAACCATCTTCTTTAAAGACAGTAAAATAGAGTATGTGTACAGGCACAGCTTTGCGTAAACGTATGGTTTTTGGTTTATTTGTTTCTATGATGGCTTCAATATCAGCACGTGAATAACTTTTTTTAGCATTTTCAAGCAGCATGTCCATCAGGTCAAAAGGCTTGTCCACACGCATACAACCCGAAGAGTAAATTTTATAACGTCGTGTTAAGAGGCTTTTGTTGTCGGTGTCATGCAGGTAGACAGCATACTTGTTGGGAAACATAAACTTGATGCGTCCAAGGGCATTGTTGTCTCCGGGGAACTGTACAAAACGGTAAGGCACAGGTTTGTCACTGTTTTCAAAAGGGTCTAACATCTCTTGCGTCACGGTGATCTCTTTTTTACCAGAGAATACATGGATGTTATTTTCTTCTAAATACTGAGGATTGTCTCTTAATACATGGATGAGATCACGTTTTATGAGGTTATCAGGTACGGTCCAGGTAGGGTTGACGACCATGTATTCTATTTTGTCAGAAAAGAGTGGTGTAGGTCTGTCTATACGTCCTACTACAATGCCCATCTTCATAACTTTTTGTCCATTTTTATAATAGCGTAGATTAAAGTCTGGGATGTTCACTTCTACATGCTCTGCTTCAAAATTTCTTGGGTATAGTTTTGTTTTGTCAAGGTTGGTAATGATGGCTTGTATGTTTTTCTTGGCAGGTTGGTTCAGGTAGTAGGTCGTGGTTTTGTCTATCTGCCCGTTTACTTTTAGCAGATAACGCTTTTGGTAGGTGATAACAGCACGTTTGAGCGTTTCATCGAACTTGGTGTTGATCTTGGCATGTTTAGGGTAGTCTCCAGAGATCTGAAGCCGTTTTTTGATCTCTTTTATACGAGAGGCACTGTCTCCCAATTTTAAGGCTGTATTGCTGTATTTGATCTTTGGAAACTTATCCATCACACGGTAGGCTTTTAGAAGGCTTACGAGATCTTTGTAACGTTTTTCCATAGGAAGTAATGATTCCAAGTAACTGTAAATACTTCCTTTTTTTAGCGCTGCAATAAGTGCACTTTGGCTTGGAAAGGCTTTGGGGGACATTTCCCAGTCTACACGTATGTCATCACTCTCTTTGAGGGTTTTAAACTTTTTTTGTACCAGTTCCCAGTCCACATCACCCTGCACAATGAAACGTACCAAGCGTACAAAAGAGTTACTTAGCACAAGATCGAGTCTTGCATAGACGGCTGCCTGTTTCCTTGCAGAGATGTCGTTGTTGTCAAGCATAAACAAAAGACGTTTAATGGA
>DQVY01000011.1 GCA_015661535.1 Sulfurovum sp.
AAAGAGGGAAGACACCCTACAAAAGAGGATCTTGACAAAGTTTCCAAAGACATACCTGTGATGGCGACACATATTTCAGGGCATTTTTGTGTGCTAAACAGTGCAGGACTAAAAAAAGCAGGTATTACGGCTAAGAGTAAAGACCCAAAAGGTGGGAAGATCAGACGTATGGCTAATTCACAAGAGCCTAATGGTGTGTTAGAAGAGTTGGCTGCTATTCCTCTTATGATGAA
The DNA here is from genome assembly GCA_015661535.1 of Sulfurovum sp. Taxonomy (GTDB): domain Bacteria; phylum Campylobacterota; class Campylobacteria; order Campylobacterales; family Sulfurovaceae; genus Sulfurovum. The sequence continues at coordinate 234 of DQVY01000011.1, forward strand.
AAGTATCTACCCTCATGGTAAAGAGAATGTAAAATATTTTCTTAAAAAATCAGAAGAGACTGCCATGAAGTACGGTATTACCACCGCGCAAGAAGGTAGAGCTATGGGGAACCATGAAGATATGATGATGTATGCCCAAGAAGAAGGGTTTAAAATAGATGTGGTTTCTTACCTTGACTATTCTATGAAGAGCAATGTAAAGGGTATGTCTTGTGCAGGTGTGCATAAGCATGAAAAAACGGGTGAAAATTACAGTAGAATGAAAACACCATGGGTAGGTCAGACCTATACAAATGGTTACCGTGTCGGTGGTATGAAAATCACGCTTGACGGTTCACCTCAAGGAAGAACAGCTTGGAGAACAAAAGCATATCTGATACCACCAGATGGACAAAAAGAAGGATATAAAGGTTACCCGGCTTTTGACAATGACAAAGAGCTTCAAGATCTTTATAAGCTTGCATTTAGAAATAACTGGCAAGTCCTTACGCACATAAACGGTGATGCAGCCATGGATCAGTTTATAAAAACCATGGGTAATGCCGCGAAAATATATGGCAATAAAGATAGAAGATCTGTAGTTATTCATGGTCAGCTTATGAGAAAAGATCAAATTCCAGATTTGAAAAAACTCAAGGTGATTCCTTCTATGTACACGATGCATACTTTTTACTGGGGAGACTGGTATAAAAAGATCATAGGTGAAAAAGAAGCACAACTCATCTCTCCTGCTAAAACATTTATAGATGAAGGGTTTACGCTGACGGTACATACGGATGCACCTGTAGCACTGCCAAACCAAATGACCATTATAGATGCTTCTGTTAACCGTACATCTCGTTCGGGTACAGTGATGGGGCCAGACGAACGTATTACCCCATACCAGGCAATGCAGGCTATTACCATTAACTCTGCGTACCAGAGTTTTGAAGAGGACAAAAAAGGATCACTCAAGATAGGTAAAATCGCTGATCTTGTAGTGTTGGATGCCAACCCATTGAAAGTTGATCCGACAAAGATCAAAGAGATTGTAGTTCTTGAGACTATTAAGAACGGTAAAACGATCTATACGAAGAAATAAAAATGAGAATATTACAATATACGATTAGAACATTACTCCTGTCAAGTTTGACAGCACCACTACTGGCAGCACCTTCATTTGACTTGAGTACTGCCACACTTCAAGGGACACAAACGATCAAGTCTTCTCATGGGAACTTAGAGCTGGTACACAACTACCCTACGGATGAGACTTCCGCCAAACTCTTCGATATGATGGATACCCAAAGAGCTGCACAAGTCTATATGTGGTCGCAACCGCTTGTGAGTTATGCCGCTTGGAAAACTGCACACACCACAGCGTACGATGCAGATAAGTTTGGTGATTTTGTTGTATTTGACTCTCTCAAAGAAAAAAGAGGGATTGTCACAGCAAATCTCACAACACCATACATCATCAGCTTTCTTAGTTTAGAAAAGGCACCTCTATTGATCGACTATCCTGCAGGAGCAATTGCTGGGGGTGTAGGTGAGGATGGTTGATTTCATTATTTCCGTCTCTATGCCCCAACTCAGCCTTTCTTTGATAAAAGCTTCTCTCTGCCAGACTTTGTAGAGATAGATGTAAAATAACTTTGAAGAGTAAAATATGAAAAAACAATTAAAAATAGTAACTTTTGGTATCGTTACGGCACTGCTTTTGACTACAGGAGTTTAAGCAAGTAAGGTAGAAAACCTACTCTAAAAGTAGACAGTAGTGATGTTAAAGAGTATATTGAATGCTATCCTGCCATTAAACAAATAGAGCTAAGAGATAAATGGCTAAAAGACAACAAAATGGGAGAGTGGCAATTTACAGGAAATATAACAGCCAAAGACAAAACTGTTGTCTTGCCACAAGTTGGTGCCAACTATGGGTATTCTTAGTTCAATATCTCTAACGAGCCTGTAGTTATTCGTTTGCCACACCAAAAAAGTCCTATTGAAAATGCTATTCCTACGAATGGCGTTGGTTTTTATGGACTGTTTAGAGTCTATGAACCTGTGAAAAATTTGAAATTCCCAATTTTTAGGAATACTTCAAAAAAGGACAAGTAATGAAATTACTAAAACTACTGACAGTAAGCATAATTTTAAGTGTGACACTGTTGGCAGGAGATGCCACTTCCTTTATGGAATGATGGTAAAGCCAAAACAGACATACTCTCTTTTCTTAAAGCGGTAACGGACAAGAACAGTTCAGATTTTATAGAGGAAAAGTGCCGTATTGCTGTGTTTGACAATGACGGTACATTATGGTCTGAACAGCCGGTCTATTTTCAATTTTTCTTTGCTATAGACCGAGTGAAGGCAATGG
>DQVY01000135.1 GCA_015661535.1 Sulfurovum sp.
CAGACATTAATATTGAAGATAAAGAAACATTGTTTGACTCTTATTATGATGAAGAGAAGAGACGCTATGTCGGTTTAGGCCTGTTTGTGGCAAAAGAGTTAACCTATTTAATGGGTGGTGAACTGCAAGTCAAAGACAGAAGTTATGATAGCACGATGTTAGTCTTTACGCTTCCTATTGAAGTGAAAGAAGGGGAAAAAAGAAAATATAGATTGCCTAACAAAGGTCTGGTGGGTAAAAAAATGCTTATTGTAGACCGCAGCAGAAGTTCTGCCTTGGCAACTGAAAAACTATTTTCCTATTTTAAAGCAGATATAGACATGATGAGTGTGGCAACGTTTACAGATGGTAAAGTTGATTTTTCATGTTATGAAATTGTTGCGTTAAGTGATACTTTATTTAAAAAGAAGGTACTGGAAGCTTTGGAAAAAGTAAAACAGAAACAAGAATTAAAAATCATTTCTTTAGAAAATCTTTTTAATTCTCATGAAGCCCCACTGAATAAACTGATCGATGTAAGGTTGAAAAAACCGCTTACTCAGGAGTATGTGTTTGATACCTTGGTAGGCCTCTATACTACGAAAGAAGAGAGCCATACTTCGCATAGGCGTGATAGTGATGCATTACGCATCTACAAAGATGCCTTCAAGAGCACAGAAAATATCACTTTGGAAAGTTTTCACTCTTTTTCAAATGCACATATTTTAATGGTGGAAGATGATGTGATCAATCAAAATATTTTTATGGAGACTTTAGGAAAATCAAATATAGAAATATCACTTGCAAATAATGGAGAAGAAGCACTTGATTTTCTCTATAAAGTAGAAGAACATATTGATATGGTATTCATGGATATTAATATGCCTATAATGGATGGATATACAGCAGCAAAACGCATGCGGGAAGACCCTCGGTTTGATCATACGGCTATTGTCTTTTTGACTGCACTGGCATCTGAACATGAAATTGAAAAAATGCTTGAGAGCGGCATGAATGGATATTTGTCAAAACCCGTACAACTGGAACAATTATATACGGCACTTAAAGCATTTTTAAATCAGATAGATCCTCTTATATCAGCAATGCGAACAGTTGAACAGAGACCTATGGTTTTTAAAGGCTTGAATGTTGAACAGGGTATTGAGAATTTTACAGGGAATGTTGTGTTTTATAAACAGGTTTTACAAGAGTTTTTAGATGCATATGTTAACAGTGATACGGTATTTGAGAGCCTTGTCAAAGAGAAGCGTTATGGACAGATAAAAGTATTGTGTTTGGAAATGAAAGGTCTTACCAGGACCATAGGTGCGAAAGAGATGCATACGGTAATTAATGAGATCCATCAATATCTCATTTATAAAAAACCTGAACTCTTAGACAGTTATACAGGACGATATAGAGAGAGACTGAAAGAACTTATTAGATCTATTGAAGAGTATCTATCGCTTTAGGATGTGTGCTTTAGTTTAAAAAAAGTACTGCCAGATCCGGAGAAAAACCATCCTTCCGGGGTTACTTCTTTTAATGCCGGGTAAGCCATTATCGCCGCAGCGTAGAGGTCATTTAAAATGCGTGGGTCGGAGGTTATATCCAAGATACTTCTAGAGTCCATAGTGTCCCAGCCAAAAAAAGAACAGACAGTAATGTCTTTGAGCAGTTTTTCTTTAAATGTTTTATACACAAGTGCCGTGTCACACCCTATATTAGGGGTATAAAGTTCGAGTGATAAGGGTGCTTCATCAAATGCTTCCACTTTTTCCCCAAAGCCAGAGACATTGGCTGAAGGATAGTTATAGATGAAGAAAGGAAAATCTGCACCGATAGTGCTGCCTATGTTTGCCAGCTCTTTTGTACTGATCATAAGATTACATACCTCTTTTACCAGTAACATAAATGCAGCCCCGTCAGAAGATCCGCCGCCCAGACCTGCCTGACTTGGTATGCGTTTTGTCACAACGACCTTATGTGTGTAAAAGAAATTGAGAATATCCAAGTCGCCGGTATGGTCATTCAGCGCTTTATAGGCTTTGTATATGGTGTTGGACTCCAAAGACACATTGTCACACCCCTCTATGGTAAAGGTGTCACATTTACAAGGTACAAATGATATGGTGTCATAAAGCTCTTCAACACGTACAAAACGTGACAGCAGGGTATGATAGCCCTCTTTATGGCCAGTGATCTTTAGAAAAATATTGACTTTTGCATGGGCTTTGATACTGTATGTATCTTCATTTTTTTCTATGGAGGGCTTGATACCATGGTTTGATTTTATATTCTCTTTTGCGTTCAATCTTGCCACTTGATCCTCTTCCCAGTATCCACCTTCTCCTCCTGCTTCAAACCCACCCATTGTACATCCTTTTACTCAAAACTTTATGCGTAGTATAGCTTCAATTGTCTTCAAATTTTGGAATACGGTTAAACCTGTATTTCACTTCTTGACCCTGTATCTCAATAATAGAAAAGAATTGTGTGGTTTCAACAAGGTATACCCCTTCCTCTTGAATGTCGAAATATTCAATACCAAGTTTTTTCCCTAACTCAAGAAAAGATTCATCTCCCGTATATGTATTGGAGGGGAGGAAGAGGTGCGTAAAGGGGTCAAGGGCTTTTTCATTGTCATAATAAAATTGTCCTTCATGGATGCGGTGAAGGCTGGACAATGTACCATCTACACCTAGTTTGTCTGCGATAAGTGCACCTAGAGAGCGTATGTAAGTTCCTTCAGACACTTTGGCCTCAAAGTGCACAAAGGGATGATTGTAGTTTAACAGTTTGATATCATAGATCGTAGAAGTAATGGTTTTAAGTACTACTTCTTTGCCTTCCCTTGCTAATTCGTACGCACGTTTACCATTGATCTTTTTGGCACAAAATTTTGGTGGGTAGTACGTGACTTCCCCCAGTAGAGAATCTAAGGTTTTTTTGATGTGTGCTTCATCAAAGGCTTCGATCTCTTTTATGCTGTCTATTTGCTCTATATCCAGGCTGGGAGAGTTTACCCCTAACCAGAGTGTGGCTTTATAGCTTTTAGGTGTTTTTTTCAAGTATTGGAAAAGTTTGGTGTATTGTCCTGTAGCAACAATAAGACAACCTGTAGCAAAAGGGTCAAGCGTACCGGAAAAGCCTACTTTTTTGGTACCATATTTTCTTTTTACATAACCCATATAGCCGTTAGAAGTTCTGAAAATGGGTTTGTTGACGACAAATAATCGGTTCAAGATTTATGCTCCCGTAGGGTGGTGCACTTGTGCCCACCTTTTATAATATTCAATATGTAAAGGTAAAGATATTTTTATATGCTTTGTTGTTTGGTGGGCATAAAATGTACCACCCTACACTAGATAGATTGGACAAAAGAACTTAAAATTTCTTTCTTATTCCCGCCAAAATTGATCAGAAGCTTGTATTCTTTACCTGACTTATTGGCTGCCTGCACCCGTCCGATACCAAAGATCTTATGTTTGACCAGGTCTCCTTTTTTGAAGGCAGCCTGTTTGGTTATCTTGAGACTGGTGTCTTGAATGAGTCCTGCTTCTCCCAAGAAACGGCTTTTGTCTATCATTTTTCTGCGGCCTTTGTAAAAGCGGCTGTCCACATAACAGAGGGTAAGGTCAGACTTGGCTCTGGTAATGGCCACATAGCCTAAACGGCGTTCTTCTTCCATATTGCATCCTTCGCCAAGCAGAGGGAAGAATTCTTCTTCCAGGCCTATAACAAAGAGGTGTTCAAACTCCAATCCTTTAGAGGCATGGATACTCATAATGGTAATGGTATCTTCCTCCAATTGGTCCTGGTCACTTTGCAGGGAGATGTCGTTAAGGAACTCATCAAGGGTAAGGTCAGGGTTTTTGATGACAGCATCTCTGAAAAATCCATAAAATTCATCAATGTTAAGGATCCTGTCCATACCGTCTACCATGCCGGCATAGTGGTCTTTGAGTTTGATACGTTCTTCAAAAAGAGTGATAAAATTACCCAAGGTATGTTTGATCTCATCTTGCAGTAGGGTAATATCTTCAATCAGCTGTGCCAAGGAAGTAGAAACTTTTTTACTGATCACTGTAGGTAAAATACCTGCAACGGACTTTTCAATATACTCATACATGGATATGTGCGCATCAAAAGCTGCTTTTTGCAGTTTTTCTATAGATGCTTTGCCAATACCACGTTTAGGTTTATTGATAATACGGATGAGTGAAAAATCATCATGCGGGTTAGAGAGTACGCGAAAATAAGAGATGATATCTTTGATCTCAGCACGTTCATAAAAACGCATACCCCCTATGAGTTTAAACCCTAAGCCTGCTTTGGTAAAGCCTTCTTCAAGAGAGCGGGAAAGTGCATTGATCCGGTAAAGCACAGCGATCTCTTCAGGGGAAACCCCTGTGTCTAAGAGTTTTTGTATCTCATGGGCGATGGCTTTTGCCTCCATGGACTCATCAAGAGAGTGCAGAAGTTTGACTTTTTCACCTTCTCCTTTATGGGAGGTCAGTTTTTTTCCCAAACGGGTTGAATTGTGTTCTATGAGGGTATTGGCTGCAGTGAGGATGGGGGTAGTGGAACGGTAATTGGTTTCAAGTTTTACCGTTTTACAAGTTTCAAAATTATCGGCAAACTCTAAGATATTACGAATATTCGCGCCGCGCCAACCGTAAATACTTTGATCATCATCTCCCACGACACAGAGGTTGTTATGTTCCGAAGAGAGAAGTTCAAGCAGTTGGAATTGGAGTTCATTGGTATCCTGGTACTCATCTACCATGATGTATTTGTAACGATTGCTTGTCTCTTTTCGTAAGGTATCATCTTCTTTGAGTATTTGGTAGGTAAGCATGAGCAGGTCATCAAAATCTACAAGATTGTTTTCTATAATATTGCTTTGGTATTGTGCATAGATGGCTGCTACTTTTTTATAGTCGGCCAGTTCTGCTTTGTCTAAAACGACTTCGGGAGAGAGTATGGAGTTTTTGTATTTGGAAATTTCTGAAGCAATAAAAGCAATGTTGAGATCTACTTTTAAGTCTTTTGCAATGCTGCGTAAAAGACGTTTTTTATCATCAGAGTCTATAATGACAAAAGCATTGCTTCTGCCCAGTTTTTCAATATGAAACTTTAAAAAGAGCAGCCCAAACTTATGAAACGTACATAGCAATGGAGGGTAAGAGACCTTTGCCGGCATGAGGCTTAGTGCACGTTCACGCATTTCAGCAGCAGCTTTGTTGGTAAAAGTAAGGGTCAGTGTATTGGCAGGGTCTATGCCCACTTCCCCTACCAAGTAGGCAAGTCTTGTGGTAAGTGTCTTTGTTTTTCCAGAGCCCGCACCAGCCAATATAAGCATTGCACCATCAATATGTTCAACGGCCTCTCGCTGTGAAGGATTTAATGCATTTAAAATTGTTTCCATAACGTTTGTATACTCCTAGTTAGTATATTAATTATACCTTTTAATTGATTAGAAGTGAATTTTTGAATAAATAGACAAAACAATATTATTCTAATAAGTATAACTTATGTATCTTTAAGTATAATTAGATATAATGACTTTATTAACTTATACATTAAAACACAGGGGATACACACATGTTAAAAGACTTCATAAAACTAGAAACATTTTTAACCGTAGCACGAGAAAGAAGCTTTTCCAAAGCTTCTGCTAAATTAGGCATTTCGCAACCGGCAGTGACACAACAGATCAAATTTATTGAAAAATATCTTGCCTGTAAGGTGATCGAACGTAAAAAGAATGGTATTAAACTTACCAATGAAGGTGAAGAGCTTTATAAAATAGCCACTAGACTGGAAAAAGAGATACACTCTTCAGAGCAAGATATCCTAAAGATCATTAACAAAGAGATCACTTTTAGATTAGGTGCTTCTTATACAATAGGAACTTATGTTATTCCAGGGCAATGTCTCAATACCGTAGCCGAGGCGATCAATAACTCAGTAAAATTAGATATTGATGTGAGTGATGAGATCGTACAAAAGCTTAAAGACAGAAAATTGGATGTTGGGCTTATTGAGTCTCCGGTAATAGACAATGCGCTTATTTACAGAGAATGGTTGGAAGATGAACTTGTTGTTGTCTCTAATGTGCCTATCCCTAAAACACTCAAAACGGAAGAGCTTTATGATTTTGACTGGATCTGTCGTGATGAAGGTTCTCACACAAGAAGAGTCGTGAGTGAAGTTTTTGATGAGTTAGGTGTTTCCTGTAAAAGTTTTAATGTACTTTCAGAAGTGAGTAATACAACGACTGTACTTCAAACACTTAAAAAGAGTGAGAGAAATCCTGAAAGACCAGTGGTTTCTATCTTGTCTAAGCATGCTATTGTGGATGAAGTAGCCAATGGTGAACTTTTTGAAGCAAGACTTAGAGGTTTTACGATGACACGTAAGTTCTTCATTGTCTATTCTAAAGAGAATAAACATAATGCCTATGTAGGAAAAGTTGTAAATTATATTTTAGCAGGTCACTGTTAAGATCACTTCTTTTTCTTAAGAAGTTTTTTATTCTCCGGGTTATTGAGCAGGGCTTCCATGGAAGATTTCTTAGAAGCTTTGTCTCCTTTTATCTCATCTGCTTTAGGTGAGGGTTGTGCAAGATTCATGACAATAGGATTGTCTCCCACAAAGATCTGTTTAATAGCGAGCAGCGGTACAGTAACTGTTGAACCAAAGTTTTCACTGCCAAATCCTGCTTCAAAGAAAAAATGATCCTCTTCAAGTGCGGCACTCTCAAAGGTGTAGCCGCTTAAAACAAACAGTACCGTATCTTCAAAAGATTCTTTTATGCTTGCAGGCAACTCTGGATCAAAAGTGATATATTTTATTTGACAGGCAAGGGCAAACTCCTGGTTCTTTTGAAACAGATAATCGATCGTTTGATAGATATGTGTTTGCATGAGGGTACGATACTCAGGTGTCTGAAATAGGTTTATGGTCATAGTAGCTACTTTACTTAATTATATTTATATTTAGAATTTTAAATCCTATCATAGCATTCATTAAAGCTAGGTGTGTGTATTTATGCAGGTCAGCTTTAGAAATATCTTCTGTATGAAGAAATCCTTCCTCTA
>DQVY01000024.1 GCA_015661535.1 Sulfurovum sp.
ACCATCGCAAAAGAAGTAAAAGTTGAAAACCCCAATGAATTTCAGAGAAAAGACCTTATTTTTGAAATCTTGAAATCTCAGGTAAGCCAGGGAGGGTTCATTCTCTATACGGGAATCCTTGAAATCATGAATGACGGGTATGGGTTTTTACGTTCTATAGACGGAAACTTTGCGAATTCAAGTAACGATACTTATGTTTCTGGTACACAAGTCAAACGTTTTGCACTCAGAAATGGTGACATTGTCACAGGTCAGGTACGTTCACCTAAAGACCAAGAGAAGTATTATGCACTGCTTAAAATAGAAGCCATCAACTACGTCGCACCCGAAAAATCAAAACAGAGACCTTTGTTTGAGAACTTGACACCGCTTTATGCCTCTGAACAACTGAAACTTGAATACAATCCTATGAAAATGACAGGGCGTGTACTTGACCTTTTTACCCCTATTGGTAAAGGACAAAGAGCATTGATCGTGGCACCTCCTAGAACAGGTAAAACGGAACTGCTTAAAGAACTTGCGCATGGTATTACACACAATAACCCTGATGCTTCACTCATGGTATTACTGGTAGATGAAAGACCTGAAGAAGTGACGGACATGCAGCGTTCTGTTAAAGGGGAAGTCTATGCTTCTACTTTTGACCTTCCTGCGCAAAACCATGTGCGTACCGCAGAAATGGTGATAGAAAAAGCCAAAAGACGCGTAGAGATGGGTAAAGATGTGATTATCTTACTTGACTCTATTACAAGACTGGCACGTGCCTATAACACCGTGACACCAAGTTCAGGAAAAGTACTCTCCGGTGGGGTAGATGCCAATGCCTTGCATAAACCAAAACGTTTCTTTGGAGCGGCCAGAAACATTGAACATGGCGGTTCATTGACCATCATTGCAACAGCATTGATAGAGACAGGTTCCCGTATGGATGAAGTGATCTTTGAAGAGTTTAAAGGTACAGGTAACTCAGAAGTGATCCTTAGCCGCCATGTTTCTGAAAGACGTATTTACCCCGCTATCGATGTGACGAAATCGGGGACAAGAAAAGAAGAACTCATGGTAGATGCGGAGACCTTACAAAAAGTATGGGCATTGAGAAATGCGATGCAAAACATGGAAGAGGTCGAAGGGCTTAAATTCCTTTTCTCTAAAATGATGAAAACAAAATCTAATGAAGAGTTCCTTTCCATTATGAATGAAGGTGCGTAAGAAGTCGCAATGAAAATTGGCATTTTTGATTCTGGTTTGGGTGGTTTGACAGTAGTTCAAGCCATGACAAAAGTGATCAAAGGTGCGGAAATATTTTATGTGGCGGACACTAAAAATGCGCCTTATGGTGAAAAAACATCTGAACAGATCTTAGAGTATTCTCTCACGATCACCCACTATCTCATTAAAACTTATCAAATAGATGCTCTTATCTTAGCCTGTAATACAGCAACATCTTCTGCCATTACCCATTTACGGGAACGTTTTCCCTCACTCATCATTATAGGAACAGAGCCAGGGATAAAACCTGCGATAGAACAGACAAGTTCAGGAAATATTGGTGTGCTCGCCACACCAGCCACACTCAAAGGCGATAAATATCAGGCATTGGCTAATACCCTTTCAAGTACCAAAGATGTATCTCTTTTTGAACAGGCATGTCCTGGTCTGGTTGAACAGATAGAGAAGGGCGAAAGCCATAGTATGGAAACAAAAAATCTATTGGAAAAATGGTTGATCCCTATGAGAGAGTGTCAAGTAGATACCATTGTGCTTGGATGTACCCATTACCCTCTGGTCTCTTCTGTTATTGAAGAGATCATGCAGTCAAATATCAAGCTTATTCATACAGGTGATGCCATCGCAAAACATCTCCTTCTTCGAAGTAGATCCAAAGGGCATGACAATGTGGGTGCCCTGAAAGTACATCTTTATACAACAGGAGAGATCCGGGAATCGCTTATTGATGATATTCTAGGAAACTATGAGATCTTAGAAAAAATAGATCTACCCAGCTTATCTTAACTATAACTACTACCCCAAATTTCATAATAAAAAACTATTTTTAACTATTTACTCTTTACTCTTGAATACTATAAAGTTTAACTATGCTAAAATAATTTCATACGGTTATACTGTATTGAAAAAGCCAAGTTTACTTTTACACGATCTAAAGTAAATACGGAAAGTTTATGGGACTTTTATGGGTTCGCAGGACTGCCAATAATTGTATAAGTGTGTATTGTATACATCCTTAGAACTTAAAAGCTTATAGACCATACATTAAAGCTATATTATATTAATTAAGGAGTTTAGAAAATGAGATTATCTTATTTGACCACCCTCACACTTAGCACGCTTATAGCCAATGCTAATATTGTAGAGATAACTGAAGGTATGCCTTACGTGAATGTTGAGGCCAATGGAAAAACATATAAAATAGAAAGAACACAGAAAAAAGACAGTTATTTAACCAATACTTTTGCTTTGACTTCGCGACCCTCTCCCCCATTTTTCATAGAACCATTTACTGTAAGTGACGGGGTTGAAACCTTTGGTGAATTAGAAGTTTTAGATTTTATTTCTCATAAAAAAGGCCTTTTTGTTGATGCAAGATTAGAAAACTGGTATGCAAAATCTGCTATACCCTCAGCGGTGAATATTCCCTTTAAAACCTTTTTATCGGACACACCTGAACGTGAAGAGATACTAAAATCATTAGGTGCAGAATATACAAAAAAAGGAGAGTGGAATTTTACTAAAGCAAAAACCATACTTCTCTATTGTAATGGTGCATGGTGCGGACAGTCCCCGACAGCGATCAATGCCCTGATAGAATTAGGGTATCCCAAATCCAAAATGAAATATTATCGTGGTGGTATGCAGTCATGGCAGTTACTTGGGTTAACCACTATCGTACCTAAGGAGACAAAATGAGAATTATAGCATTGATAGTACTGCTGGCAGTTGCTGCAACAGCAGGAAAGTACGACAAAGTAAAGATCACGCCGGATATGGCATATATTTATGTGTATCACAAAGGTAAGGCAGTAAAAGTACACAGGATCCAAGATACCAAACATAAACTCACAGGAGAATATGCAAAGATATACAGACCAGGAAAAAGTATTCAGCCTATAAAAATGCATAAAGATATTCAAACCATTGGTGAGGTAGAACTCCTTCAGTTTATGGTAGATAAAGGGAATAAGAAAAAGGGTCTAGTGGTGGATCTTCGTTCTAAAAAAGCATACAAAAAAGAGTCTATTCCTTCAGCGGTTAACATTCCTGCTGAAACCAAAGACAATAAAACTAAAGTAGAAAAGATACTAAAAATCTTAGGTGCAAAAAGAGCAGCAGATGGATCTCTCGATACAAGCAGAGCCATGGAAGTTGCTTTTTACTGTAATGGGTTATGGTGTAACAAATCATCAGAATTCATTAAAACATTTTTAGAACTTGGATATCCGGCAGATAAAATGTTATATTATAGAGGTGGTTTTCAAATGTGGAAAATCTTAGGGTTTACTACAGTGGCAAATCACTAAAAGGGGTTAGGAAAATGAAAAATTTATTAGAAAGTTTTGCAGTATTACTGGTTGGATTGTTGTCTTTACTTATTG
>DQVY01000187.1 GCA_015661535.1 Sulfurovum sp.
AGGAAAAACTTCTTGACAGAGGACTAGTTTGTGCTTGGTGCAGCAGGTGCTGAAGGGGTAGTGCTTATTGGCGTTACAGGTGCTGCAGGAACGGCTTTATTGTTCTCCGGGATAATGCTGTCTGTTACAGAAGCACTATTCTTTGCCGTGTAAAGATAGCCTAAAACCAATGTGTTTACTATAAAAGCAAAGGCAAGTGTAAAAGTAAGTTTTGCAAGAAAACCGGTTGGTCCTTTTGCTCCAAATACAGATTCATTGCTTCCGCTGTATGCGCCAAGACCTATACTTGAACTTTTCTGTAAAAGTACTGCGATTGTGATTGCGATCGCAAGTACAATTTGTACTATTAAAAGTGTTGATGTCATCTATGCCTCTTTGTATGTTGAATCACCCAATTAAATTTGGGTATAATTTCGGCGATTATACCCAATAAAGTTTGAAGTTGTGATGAAGAAGCCATAAAGGCTAAGTAAAGGTAAGCATGTCTACAGTCATTAAAGAGTTTTCGCGTTTTGCACATCAGTATGATAAGCATAATGAAATACAAGCCAGAGTGGCAAAAAGATTGGTAGAGAAAGTTCCTAAAAAGCATTACAGCTCTATTTTAGATATGGGTTCCGGTTCAGGTGAAGTGTGTAAAAATGTGATGCATCAGGGTATCTCTTTTGATCTATTCAGCGCCTTTGATTCTTCAGAGAATATGCTCTCTTTGCACCCCCAAAATAAAAATATTAAGAAAATATGCGGGAACTTCAACAATGAAGGATTCAGCACACTTCTTGACCAAAAGACCTATGACCTGATCCTCTCATCTTCTGCTTTACAGTGGTCGGAAAATTTAGATCTTACACTCTCCTGTATGTCTGCCTTGTCTAAGAGACTCTATGCCGCTATTTTTACTTCAAATACATTTAAGACCTTACATGAAACAGCAAATATAGACTCACCTATCTATAATGCAGAAGAGCTAGAAAGATCCATACTCAAGTATTATCCTAACGCCCATTTTGAGCTGCATCGTTATACTTTGTATTTTGATTCAACAAGAGAGATGTTCCGTTATATTAAAAAGTCTGGTGTGAGCTCAGGGGAGAAAAAGTTAAGTTTTAAAGAAACAAAAAGACTGATGGAAAAGTATCCATTGGATTATTTGGAATTTGAAGTATTATTCGTAGAAGCAAAAAATGTGTAGGGTGCGTTTCCCAACGCACCAAATGAAAATGATTAAAACCTAATCATCCCCGCCAAAAATACCAAGTAACTGCAAGAGTGCTGTAAACATATTGAGGAAGTCAATATAGAGAGATACCGCTGCATCTACAGGTGAATCATAGGCGCCATTGGCAATATTTTGTGTATCATAGATGGTAAAAATTGAAAACAACAATAAAATACCAGCAGTGATCACAATATGCATGATTGGGCTTTGAAGTAAAAAGTAATTTACCAAAGATGCAATAATGACAACAATTAAAGTAATAAACAGCGGTTTACCCCAGGAAGAGAAGTCTGATCTAGAGTTGATCGCAAATAGACTTAATGCCCCAAACAGGACAGCTGTCATTAAAAATGCATTGCCTATGACGGCACCGTTACCTGCATTGATCAGTGTTGCCAAGAGTGGTACCAAAGAGACACCGGTTAAAAATGTAAAAAGAAACAGCATTGCAAGGTTAAGTCCTGCTTTCCCTCTTGTCATACTGAGTCCAAAGAAAAGTACTAAAAGTTCAGCACCAAAAATGAACCACTTGTACTGCATTACAAGCGCAGCATGGTCCATGGTCGCATAAGCACCTGCTGCTGCAGCGATCATACTTGCTGCCAAAAGTTGATACGTCTGTTTCATAAAAGTAACAGAAGCACCTTCTTGCACATATCCAGTCTCTGCTGATGTGTAGTCTCGATCATATAAAGCCATGATATTCCTTTATCGTTAATTTAATATAAGGAAGTATAGTGCAGAGAGATTAATCTAAGGTTAATGCTCTGTTGTACGTTTTTGTTGGAGCGCCTTGTATTCACTCATAGCATCTTGAGCATCAGATTGATTGGTACGTATTTTATCAGTAGATAGCTTTTCTGGGGAGAGTGAAGTTCCATGATCTGACATACAGGCAGAAAATATCCATAGAGATATAAATAAAACAGAGACACGCATCATCATCCTTATTTTGAGAGTAAATCATAAGTATTATAAAACAGTACACTTAAACTAAAGTGAGTAGCCAAATTTTATATATATAATGTAAGATAAAAAAGAATTTCAAGAAAATAGCAGATTTTGGCAAAATACTATTGACATAAAAGGGATGAGGTGCTATAATACGCGTCCAACAACACATGGACGGTTAGCGAGTTGCTAGCGAGAGTGTTATTGAGTGATCTTTGAC
>DQVY01000277.1 GCA_015661535.1 Sulfurovum sp.
ATATCGGAAAGTTGTTTGATCAACTCTTCGAGAGATGCTTCGGGAAGCATACCTGCCTGTACAAACTGCACATCCCCTTTGGCATCTAAAGCTACCAGGAAAGGTATGCTTCCCTGCCATTGTGCACGTTGTTGAATATAGGAGACCAGGGCAGCCGCTTTTTCTTCAGAGACCACAATATAGTTCATGCCTTTTTCTTTCGCGAACTTTGCTGTTTGTGCATGGTTATAGCCCTGTACTTCAATAGAAACGATAGCAAGTTTGTCTTTATGTTTATTTTGAAGTGTAATAAGGTGGGGAATTGAGGCTAAACATGGAGGACATTTATGGCCAAAAAACTCTAAAAAAACGATTTTACCTTCAAGGCCTTCAATCTTAAGCCCCTGTTCTGTACCTTGAACCGTGTAAGTCTTGCCTGTGACATCTGTCATTTGCATGGAAGGCATCGTTTCAGCCGCTTGTAGTGTTGTAAAGAGTGAAAAAAGTAAAAGTGTGAGTATTCTTTTCATAATAATGGACCTTTATATATAATGTAATGTGTAAAGTATACACTAAAATTGGTGTGAAAATCGTGTAGTTTAGATAAATTTTGTTTAGAAAAGGTTTTGGAAGAGCATCTTCGGGACAAAAGGAGGAAAATATTTAAAAGGAGACCTAAAAAATGTATAAAAGGGAGGGAAATTTTAGGTGTCCCGTGATGCTCTTGTAGTTGTAGTATAGAGCTATAAGGTTAACTGAACACTAATAGAGGGTATAATAGAATTAAGAATTAAGAATTAGGAATGTGAATGTTTAAAAAAGTTTGTATGATGCTTACTGTGTTGAGTTTGCCTTTGGTGGCTGGGGTTTCTTTGGAACAAAAGATTGGACAAATGCTCATGGTCGGCTTTCATGGGACGACTGCAAGTAAAAATTCTCAGATCTGTAAAGATATACAAAAGTACCATGTGGGGGCAGTCATATTGTTTGACTATAACCCTGTTAATAAATCTGAACCTAAAAATATAGCTAGCAAAGCACAATTAAAAAAATTGACTGCACAACTACAAGCCTGTTCTTCTGATGGAAAACTTCTCATTGCTGTAGATCAAGAGGGAGGAAAGGTACAACGTCTGAAACGTAAATATGGTTTTTATGGCAAGTTCCCCAAAGCTTCAGATGTAATAAAAATGGACCAAAGTCAGATCAGATCAACCTATGAGAAAATGAGTAAAGAGTTAAAGTCTGTAGGTATAAACTATGACCTGGCACCGGTGGTAGATTTGGACATTAACCCTAAAAACCATGTCATTCATGGCCTGGGACGCTCTTTTGGTAAAGATCCTAAAACAGTAGCAAAGTATGCATCTACCTTTATAGATGCGATGCACAGTCATGGTGTATTGACATCGATCAAACATTTTCCGGGTCATGGCTCTTCCGTGGGTGATACACATAAAGGCTTTGTAGACGTAACGCACTTATGGAAAGAGGTGGAACTTGAACCCTATAGATTGCTTAAAGACAAGGCAGATACCGTTATGGTCGCTCATGTGTTTAACAAGAAGTTAGATCCGAAATACCCGGCTAGTTTGTCCTACAAGACCATTACTAAAAAATTACGGTGGGACTTAGGCTATCATGGTGTTGTCATCACAGATGACCTTCAAATGGGTGCGATCTCCAAAAAGTATGGACTTCGAAATACACTAAAGCTTGCTATCAATGCAGGAGATGATATTTTACTGATCGGTAATCAACTTGACCCTCGAAAAGTAAAAAGTACAAAAACACTGGTAGAAACCATTAAAAGTTTGGTGAGGAGCGGAGAGGTGAAAGAAAAAAGTATTATAACTGCCTATCAACGTATTCAAAAATTAAAACAAAAACTTTAGTGTTTAAGCCATCGCTCCAAGATGATTTTTGCAGCGATGGAGTCAATTTTTCCATCTTTCTTATGTTTAAATACCCCCATGGTCAGCTCTTTTGCTTCAATACTTGAGCTTTGCTCATCTTGATACTCTACTGGTATGGAAAGTGAAAGCAGAGAGACAAAATGTTTAATACGTCTTTCCATCTCTTCTGAACTTGACGCATCTTTCGGGAGACCTACAATGAGCTTTTCTATCTCCCATTCTTTTAAAAACAGGTTTACATCACGGGCTGCCTGGCTTCGGTTTTTACGTAAAATGGCATTTTGGGGTATGACAATACTGCTGTCAAGACAAATCGCTACACCAATACGTTTAAGACCTACATCTATACTTGCTAATTTCATAAGATATTGTAGCCAAATCTTACTCTTTCTTGTATTTAGATCAAGGCTTTATTTGTGATAGGTAGATGATATATAATAATTTTACAAAAGTTCATATTTTAAAAAATTATACAAAAGTAAGTAAAAAAATAAAATCCTTTGATAGAATTGTAACAGGGAAATGTCAAAATGAAGAATAATATTTTACACTGGACAAGGTAATAATACAATGAAACTAACAAAGATAAAAATACTCTTACTCTCTTTATATCTCGTAAATATTGCAGAGGCAGGTGAGAAAATGGCAGCAGATACTTTTTGGATATGGGTGGCACTTTTTGCTTTGGCAGCGGTGGGGATTGCTATTCTTTTTGTCTCTTCTCATCAGGCACAAAAAGTACAACATTTACACCAGAAATTGTTGGACAAACAGTTGGAAATGGAAAAAAATCAGACACTTTTACTTACCAATATGAGTGAAAATATTCATAATATTGCCATACAGGCACTTGAAAAAAATAAAAAAACATTAGAAAAAAAAACAAAACCATTTAAGACCTTTAAAAATAAAAATGAAGTTCTGGCCAATGTAGAAGACCGGCTTTTGGATGTGACGAATGATCTTATCGATTTCCTTCGTTTAAAGTCAAAAAAAGTTGAAGTTGTGAATGAAGAGTTCAATATCAATAACGTGCTTAATGAAGTATCCGGCTCTATCTGCTCTCAATTTGCAGGAAGCAGTACCGAACTCATTTTTGATATAGATAAAAATATTCCCCGTCGTATTGTGGGTGATTCACTGCATTTAGGGCAGGTATTTGACAGTATCCTTGCACATATGTTGCAGGAAGAGGGGGTAGAAGAGATCAAATTGGAAATTTCTATGTTTGATACCTTTGAAGAGAAAATTGAATTACAGTTTTTGTTTACAGATGTAAGTAATGGACTGAGTCCAGAGGCTTTGGAAGAGTTATTTGTACCGTATTATGATGAAGATACAAGCAGGTATGTAGGTTTGGGACTGTTTGTTTCCAATGAATTGGTAGATATGATGGACGGAGAGCTTTCTGTACGCAGTACTGAAGGCAGAGGCAGTACATTTACCCTTTCTTTGCCTTTTAAAACGATTGACAGATCCAACAAAAGAATGTACCGATTACCTGATAAGATATTTATAGAGAAGAAAGTATTTATCGTCGATAGCAGTTATAATTCTGCTTTAGCTATTAAAAAGATGTTTGCTTATTTCAGACATGAGGTAAGGGTTATTTCTCAAGAGGATTTCCTCAATAATATCCCGAATCTTACCCCTTATGATATCGTGGTTCTTCATGAAAGTCTCTTTACTCCACGCTTGGTTGAGTACTTAAATAAGATCAAAATGGGGAAAGAGTTAAAAGTCATAGCCTTAAATGCTTTACTCCGGGCAGATAAAAAAAGTTTTGTCGATGATGTGATAGATGTGCATCTTTTTAAACCTTTAAATCAGGAACGTATCTTTGAAATGATCATAAATATGTATGATATTGACCGAAAAGCATATGTTTCAGATAAAGATGCAAAAGATACACCAAAGGCCAAGATACATAAAACACATATGGTGGAGACAAAAGATATAAGCCGGGAAAATTTTAAAGATTTTGCCGGAAAAAATATATTAATTGTGGAAGATAATTTTATTAATCAAAAGATGCTGACCACATTATTGCATGTTTCGGGTATACATCTTACAATCGCAAATAATGGTCAGGAAGCTGTAGATATCGTAAAAGAGGGTAAGATCAAATTTGATATTATTCTTATAGATATCAATATGCCTATCATGGATGGGTATACCGCGACACAGATGATACGGCTTGACAGTAAATTTGATATGCTGCCTATTGTTGCATTTACGGCATTGGTATTGGACAGTGAAATTCAAAAAATGTTTCAGTCAGGTATCAATGCCTTTTTGGCTAAGCCGTTAAATATAGGAAAACTCTATACGGCATTGGCCATGTACCTGAAAGAGGAACCTGTCAATAAAGTGATCAAAGAACGCGTAAAACCTAAAAAAGAAATGACGTATAAAGGTATTAATATCGTGAAAGGTCTTAAGCATGCGAATAACAGTGAAACACTGTACCTTGAAGTGCTTAAAGAGTTTTCAGAGGCTTATGGACACAGTGATGATACTTTTGAGAAGCTTGTACGGGAACATCGCTTTGAACAAGTGAAGATGCTGTGTATAGATATGCGAGGGCTTACTGGATCTATTGGGGCAGAAGATATGCATGATCTTATGAATGATATATTGCAGCAGATCTTGTATAAAAAGTATGATATGTTGGCGAACTATAAAGAGAAATATATTTTTGAGATACAGACACTCAATAAATCTATCATGAAATATATTGAAGCTGCTGCCTAAGTGCTGAAATACGTACTTTAACGTATTTCAGCGATAAACGCCTCTTTCTGTATGTTGGCTTTTATTTTTTCTAAAAGTGCTTTTGCATCAGACTTTTGTTTGTAAGGTCCTATGAGCAGTTTAGAGATTTGTTTACCGTTCATAGGAAAAGTAATGATCTTATAGTGGTACCCCTCACGTGTGATCTTGTATAGTAAGGCTTCTTTCGGTTTTTCTGTAAAAGAACCAACCTGTACATAGAAGTTACCCTCTCTAGGTTTTTTTATGACTTTTTGTACTGCTGTTTCAAGTTGAATATCTTTCTTCGTTTTCCAAGGTTTTTTTATACTTTTTGCCGCTATAGTATCTTGGGTCTCAGGCAAATATCTACGGCAAATACGCAATCTTTTATTATAATAAGGTGAGGTGTCAAGGTTGGAATAGACAATTTCATATTTGGTGGTACTGGCATGCGTAAACCAACCATTTCCAAGATACATACCTACATGGGTGATCTTGCCCCTGCGTCTTGCCTCCGTATCAAAGAAGATAAGATCTCCATAGATCAATTCACCTCTTGTGATACGTTTTCCATTTTTTGCCTGCTCTCTTGCCACACGTGGTATCTCTATACCCATACTCCCATACATATAGTAGGTAAAGCCGGAACAGTCAAAAGTATTGGGTCCTTCTTCTGCCCAGACATAGGGTTTACCCTGAAGTTTTTTCACCATTTTGTCTAGACTTTTGGTGCTTGGTTCATATTTGACCGTAGGCTTGACAATGGCATAATTCGGATTGGCAGGATGATGGGGCGGTTTACACCCAGATATAGAAAGTCCCAGCAAAACAGAGGCAGCGGCGATACTTATTTTTGTTAAATCCATTAGCTAGGCACAGCTTTTTTAGGCAGTTTCATGCCTGCTTTCCATGGTGTAGTATAACTGGTAGTGGTGGTTGGCATCTCTTTGAGCGGTACATCACAATTCATATATTTTGCACGTTCATCTTTACTTAGGTAGCGTCTACATACTTTCATACGTTTAAAATAGATAGGTTCTTTGGAGAAGTGTGAAATGGCCACTTTCCTTTGTTTGCTGCTGGCATGTGCGAACCAGCCATCCCCAAGATACATACCTACATGGTTGATACGTTTACTACGTTTGTTCGTAGAACCAAAAAAGATAAGGTCTCCATAGTGTAAGTTTTTAAAGGCGATCTTTTTACCTACTTTTGCCTGTTCTCTTGCGACCCTGGGTATCTCTACACCCATAGAACCATATATACTGTACGTAAGACCAGAACAGTCAAAGGCATCGGGACCTTCTTCTGCCCAGACATAGGGTTTTCCTAAATGGCTATCCAGAAGTTTTTGAATATTTTCTCTGTTTGGTTTACATGTCTTTTCAGGTTTAATAATGTCATAGTTTGGATATTTGTAAGGTTTGGGGCCGCCGCATCCTGAGATAAAAAACAGGGTTGATATAAGCAATAAAATATGTTTCATGATATACCTTTTTAGAGGATAAGCATGGCATCACCATAAGAAAAAAATCTATATTTTTTCTCTATAGCCTCTTTATATAAGTGTAACGTTTTTTCTCTTCCAATGAAAGCAGAAACAAGCATAATAAGTGTACTTTTTGGTAAATGGAAGTTTGTGAGTAGATGTGTGACTCTTTGTGGCGGATTGTTTGGGTTTAAAAAAAGATCACATTCCCCTTGTGTTTTTCCTGTTCGTACATAATATTCAAGTGTTCTTGTCACCGTTGTTCCTATGGCTAAAAGCGGGGTACTGCTGTCGAGTATTTGGGCAGATGTTTTGGGTATATCAAAATATTCAGAGTGCATAGGGTGGTCTAAGATCTCTTCTGCATCAACAGGTTTAAATGTGCCTGCCCCAACATGGAGTGTAATTTTATGTGTTTTGTGTCTTTGTTCCAGTGCATTAAAGAGTTCAGGGGTGAAATGTAAAGAAGCTGTAGGTGCAGCCACAGCCCCTGCATTTTTTGCAAAGAGTGTCTGGTAGTCTGTTTCATCTTCTTTGTTATCTTCCCTCTGCATATAAGGGGGAAGAGGGATATGTCCGATATCATCTAAGAGCAGGACAAGCTCTTCAAAACGAATCTCTTTGCCTTTGTGTGTAAAAGTGACAATACGTGAGCCGTCTTCATTTAAACCTGTAACTGTTGCAACGAGGTCATTGTCAAATAAAAGTTTCATACCTCTATGGACTTTGCCTTTAATAAGCACCAGGTAGTGGTGCGCATCGAGCGGTTTGTTGAAAAGCAGTTCAACTTTACCTCCCCCTTGATTATTTTCAGATTCTTTATGCCCAAAAATACGTGCCTTAATGACACGGGTATCGTTCAGAAAAACATCACATTCTTTAGGGACAAAGTCTAAGAGATACTTAAAAGTAGTATGTGTGATGGTATCTGTTTCCCTATTATAGACCAAAAGCTTGGCTTTGTCTCTAGGATATACCGGCGTGGTAGCTATGCACTCCTGGGGGAGTGCATAGTCATAGTTTTTAGTAAGTAATTCAGGGTTCATAGAAGAAGGTTTATGCGTTTGAATTTGTATCTTCTTCTGTCTCTGTTATTTCCTCTTTATCCTCATCTTCGATATGTGGATTGACCATACGAACAATGAGTATAGAGGCACCATAAAGTAATATAAGTGGTGCAGCCATAAGAAGCTGTGTCAAGACATCAGGAGGGGTCAAGAGTGCTGCAACCACAAAGATGATAAGTACGGCATACTTAAAAAAGTCTTTGAGTGTTTGGTCTGTGACTAATCCTAACAGGGCTAAGAAATAGGCAAAAACGGGAAGCTCAAAAGCAATACCAAAACCCATAAGTATTTTGGTGAAAAAACCAACGTAGTCTTCAATGTTTATCAGCGGGGTATACAAAAAAGAGCCAAAAGTAATGAGGAACTGAAAACCAAAAGGTGTCACGACATAGTAGGCAAATAGCACACCCACAGCAAACATGACTGTACCACCTACAACAAAGGGAATGACCATTTTTTTCTCGTTGCTGTAGAGACCTGGAGCAATAAAAAGCCAGAGTTGATAGAGAATGAAAGGCAGAGCTCCTAAAAGACCTGCAAAAAATGAGACTTTAAGTGCCACAAAAAATGCACCCCCTACCTGGTGTGTTGTGACCATACCATCTGCGGCTTTCTTGGAAAGGTGAGATACTTGTGCCAAGGCTTCGTTGAGGGGTGCAGTGATCCATTCTAAAATAATTTCATGAAAGGTAAAGGCAATAATAAAACCTATAAAGATAGAGAGAACAGAAAGTCCCAATCTTTTTCGTAACTCAACGAGGTGGGGTCTTAATTCACTGAACATTATGCATCACCTTTTGTTGTATCTGTTGTGTCATTACTTGCTTCTTTATGTTTCTTTTTTGTTTTTTTCTTAAAGGTAACGGTGTCATTTTTGGCTTCAACCTGTGTGACAACGGTCTCTGTTACTTCAGTGTTTTCTTTGTCACTCTCTTTCTTCGGAGATGTTTTTTCTACATTATTTGGTGTTTGTGTAGAAGTGTCATCATCATAAGAGATATCATCGAAGTCATCAAAACTTATATTTTTAAACCCTTTGAGCTCTGCTGTGGCATCATCAAGTTGCTTTTTGTAGGTTAGAGCTTCTTCTTTAAGCTCATCGATCTTCATCTCTTCTTCAAGGGAATTTTTTGCATCCCCAATTGTCTTTTTGACACTTTTGATAAACTTTGCAATATCAACCATCGTTTGCGGTAGTTTATCGGGACCTAAAAAGAGTATAGCGATAATAGAAATGAGAATTAACTCAGTAAAGCCGATTCCAAACATTGTGCACCTTTAGATTAATTGCTGTATTTTAACAGATTATCCTAAAATATAGAGAGCAAGTTCATCTGAAAGAAAGTAATTGTCATTGTAGTAGTGTGTTGCATTTTTTCTTAATTTATGTTCTTGACATAAAAATTCTGCTTTTTTTTGCATGGCTGTACTGAGTTGTGTTTTTTCTATACCGACTTCAGAACGTAAGGCTAAAAACAGTTTTTCTGTAAGTAACTCTTCACTTGTAAGCAATTCTTCTGTTGTTTGTAGTGGGTTCTGGATGTAGGCTTCAATGCCTGTTGTAGGGTAAAAACGTTTGTCTTTTAGGAAACCTACGGCACCAGCACCAGCACCGATATAGTTTTTGATCTCCCAGTAGCCTTTGTTATGTCTACTTTGGTATGTGCCAAAATTTGAAATCTCATAGGCTTTAAAACCTCGTTTTTCTATCTCTTGGGTGACAAAAAAAGCAAGGTTTTCATCTTCTTGTCGTACTTCAGGTGTGGCTGAGAATTTTGTATCATCTTCAATAGTAAGTTCATAAGCTGAAATATGGTCTATAGGGAGTGTAAAGGCTGTCTCTATGTCTTTTAACAACAAGGCTTCAGTATCACCTTGATAGTTATAGATAAGGTCTAACGAGAGATGTTTTATACCAATATCATGGGCATGCTGTATAGCTTCTTTGGCTTGCTCCGGATTATGGGCACGGTTGAGTGCTTTGAGTTTGTCTGCATTAAAACTCTGTACACCAAAACTTACACGGTTGACACCCAGTTCTTTCATACCTTTTAACCACGCTTTTGTGGCAGAATTTGGGTTCGCTTCTGTGGTGATCTCCGCATCTTTTTGCAGGTAAGGTTTGAGCAGGCCAAAAATAGGTTTATAAAGTGCCGGGTCAACCGTAGAAGGCGTCCCCCCACCAATAAAGAGCGTTTCTATGCTGTTGGGTGTTGCGGAAAAACGTTCGAGTTCAAAAGAGAGTTGTGTATACAGTGCTTTCATGTAGGCTTCACGTGTATCAAACTTGTCGACATAGGTATTGAAACTACAATAATGACATTTGGAATCACAGTATGGGATGTGAATATATGCTAACAAATTGAAGCCTTTTCAAATGGATATAACCGTATTTTAGGTAGAATAATAGCAGAAAATTAGAAGAGTAATCTCTTTTAAGAAATAAAATAATATATAAATGAGTAAAAATGCAAACAACAAAGAGCTACAGGCCCAATGTTGCAGCAGTGATACTTTCTTCCAAATATCCAGAAAAATGTGAGTTTTTTGTAGCACACAGAAGTGATATAAAAAATGTATGGCAATTCCCTCAGGGAGGGATCGATGAGGGTGAAACACCCAGAGAAGCATTAAAAAGAGAATTGTTAGAAGAAATTGGCTGTAACAATGTTGAGGTTTTAGGAGAATATCCTGAATGGATCTCGTATGACTTTCCCAAAGTTTCACGAGGTAAAACATATCCTTTTGACGGACAGACCCAAAAATATTTTTTGGTACGTCTTAAAGAGGGAGCAGAGATAAATTTAGAGGCATACCATATTCCTGAGTTTGAAGCGTATGAGTTTGTTGGCTATGATGATCTGTTTAAAAAAGTGACCTACTTTAAACGAAAAGTGTATCGTAGGGTGATCGATTATTTTGTTAAAGAAGGTTTAATTTAATGTTAGTGGTACATAAGTATGGCGGTACAAGTGTTGGTGATGTAGAACGTATAGAAAATGTCACCAACCGTATAGCAAAAGCAAGAGAAGCGGGTGATGACATCGTCGTTGTTGTCTCAGCCATGAGCGGGGAGACCAATAAACTGATAAGTTTTGCAGAATATTTCACCAAAGAACCTGCCAAAAAAGAGATGGACATGTTACTCTCTTCAGGAGAACGGGTCACTGCTGCATTACTCTCTATTGCTTTGCAGGCAAGAGGCTATGATGCAGTTGCTATGACAGGACGCGGTGCAGGTATTGTGACAGATGATACGCATACCTATGCGCGTATTCAGTCGATCGATCCTACATCAATGAACAATGCGATCAAAGAAGGAAAAATTGTCATAGTAGCAGGTTTCCAAGGTGTGAACAAAGATGGTTCAGTCACCACTTTGGGACGTGGAGGTTCTGACCTTTCTGCTGTAGCTTTGGCTGCTGCTATAAAAGCGGATCAGTGTGAAATTTATTCAGATGTTGATGGTATTTATACAACAGATCCGCGTATAGAGCCAAATGCAAAAAAACTTGACAGTATCTCTTATGATGAGATGTTGGAACTCTCCTCATTGGGAGCAAAAGTATTGCAAAGCCGTTCTGTAGAATTGGCAAAAAAATTAAATGTGAAACTCTATGCAAAAAGCAGTTTTTCGGACAATGCAGGTACACTTATTACAAAGGAGAGCGACAATATGGAAGAAGTTTTAGTATCGGGTGTAGTTCTCGATAAAAATCAGGCAAGAGTTACCTTGAGAGGGGTCTCTGACAGACCGGGGATAGCCGCAGAAATTTTTACTATGTTGGCAGAAGCGAACATAAATGTCGATATGATCATCCAAAATATGGGGACAGACGGCTCAACCAATCTTGGCTTTACTGTACCGCATTCTGAGCATGAAAATGCAAAAAGACTGATGGCGAGTTTTGACCATGACATAGAAGGCATGGACTTTGATGAACACGTTTGTAAGGTATCGGTTGTGGGTGTAGGGATGAAGTCTCACTCCGGTGTGGCAGCAACCGCATTTACAACAATGGCAGCCAACAACATTAATATTAACATGATCTCCACATCTGAGATAAAAGTCTCTATGGTCGTAGATGAAAAGTATGGTGAATTGGCAATACGTACACTTCATGAAGCGTATGGATTAGATAAATAACACTATGCAAAAATTGCTTAAGTGGACACTTGAAACCATACGTGAAGAGGAGTCTTGTTTCTCATGGATGGAAGAGTACAGGTATGAGTGGGCACCTTTGGTCAAGAGTGCTGTAGATCAGATACTTGAGGGTAAAACTGTATTGATCCTGACAGATCAATCTCATGAGTGGTTTTCTAAATATATCGTAAGCAGTATCAATGACCTTAAGAAAAATAGACCACTGCTCCCTGTTTACTCTCTGCTGAGTTGTTTCCCTGATCTTCCTGCCATGCAAGCAACACAAGATATACAGCTTTTAGAAGATATGCTCGACATCTCTTACCCCAATGGATACTTTATCTGGTATATTGGTAAAGGAGACCATAGCTGTACAAAGCTGGTATACAGAAACGAAAACAGTTTCCTCTGGGTGATGGATGAAGAGGTACAGGACAGTTTTGTATTCCGAAGTGCTGACCCACTGCTCGACATTAAGCTTTTGCAACTCTATAAGCTTTTTGATGACACGCTTTCTGCCTCAATGTTTGGGGATCTAGACCTGGAATCATGAGATTAGTCAGCCAAGTTGTTATCACCGCACAGATTGATGCTACGATCTTGGCACTTGAAAAACTTCGCCAAAGAGAAACAATTGTTGAAATTGTATCACCTGGAATAGCTGAAAAGATATCCCAGGGTAAAGAAGAGGGACCTGCTCCTTCGTATGTGCATAGAATCCCCACAGAAAAAGAGACGTTTTCTGTATCAGATGCAAAAATCGTCATAGAAAAAGCCTACATGGCAAGTGAAGAGATCACGGTCATCATACTTGCTGCAAAAACATTTTCTCCCTTGGTCCAAAACAAGCTTCTTAAAGTCATAGAAGAACCGCCTAAAAATAAAGCGTTTATTCTTATCACCGAAAGTAAATCCACCATTTTAGATACGATAAAATCACGTTTGCCTATCAGTGTATTGAGTGAAGTTAAAGAAGTAAAAGTATTGGAACTAGACTTGATATCTTTGTCTTTGGCATCAGTGTATGCATTTACTCAGGAACATAAACGGACAGATGCCAAAATGATGAAAATATTGACAGAAGAGATCGTGAAGGAGGCTATTCAATCGGAAGCCTACGACTTGGATGAAAAGACACTGACACTCTTTTCCAATACTTTTATGGCATTAGATATGGGTTCTCCTCCACAGTTTGTACTCAATACTTTACTCTTAAAGCTTTTAGCACGTAAAAAACGATAAAATAATTCTATGAATATTTATCAACTTGGCACAATATCAGATAAGAAATCAGCACTGAAAAGACTTGGTGTCGAAAGTGGTGGTGTAGGCATTATGGCAAAGAAGATGGAGTTGTTGTACTTCTTCATTAAAGATCTTAAATGTCCCGCTGCCAATATATTGAAACAAGATGCACTGAGTATAGGTG
Organism: Sulfurovum sp.; assembly: GCA_015661535.1. GTDB lineage: Bacteria > Campylobacterota > Campylobacteria > Campylobacterales > Sulfurovaceae > Sulfurovum. The sequence continues at coordinate 12,782 of DQVY01000277.1, forward strand.
CAGACTTGGCTGTACCTGGCGGGGTGATCCTTTGTGAAAAAGAGACCTATGACTGTATACTCATAGGCACACGTAGACATATGGAAGTGCTCTCTAAAAAAGAGTTGGCACAACCTTTCGGGCTGAAAACGCTTGCCCAGACACTACAAACATTTTTAGCAGTGAAAGAGTACCCTACACAAATCATGGGTGTATTGAATGCGAATGAAGACAGTTTTTTTGAGGGCAGCTGTTTTCAAGATGTAGAAGCCATCGCTCAAATGAAGAGGATGATAGATGAGGGTGCAGATATCATTGACATAGGCGCAGTTTCTTCACGTCCTAATGCCGAAAGCGTGAGTGAAGAGATTGAATTAGAACGTATGCAATCCATTTGTGATCTTATAGCGTCTGAAAAACTTTATAGATATGTGACATTTTCCATAGATTCTACTACCCCTTCAGTGATTGAATATGCATTAAATACAGGCTTTACCCTGATCAATGATATTAGCGGGGCATCTGATGAAGCTATTATCAAATTGGCTGTAAAGTATAATGCAAAACTTTGCATGATGCACATGCAGGGTACACCTCAAACGATGCAAAATGATCCACATTATGAAGATGTGATGCTTGAAGTAAGTCAGTTTTTTGAAACACGACTTGCCAAGTGTGAAGCCCTGGGCTTGGCAAGAGAAGATATTATTTTAGATGTAGGCATAGGTTTTGGAAAAACACTTGAGCATAACCTTAGCCTCATAAAAAACATGGCACATTTTAAGGTGTTTGGCTGTGAGGTGTTGGTGGGAGCGAGTAGAAAATCAATGATAGACAAGATCATCCCAAGTGCAGTAGAAGAACGTTTGCCAGGTACATTGGCCTTGCATTTAAAAGCGGTAGAGAATGGTGCAAATATAGTGCGATGTCATGATGTCGCTGCACACAAACAGGCGCTTGCTGTACTGAATGCACTACGTTAAAAAAGTATTGGGTTTCCTGTTTTTTGTTGTCAAGTGGACAGCAAGGCTATTGCTTATAGGCTTACTCTCTGTGTATCTACTCGATCAATATATGGCACTTTCTACAGCCGACGCAATTTACACAAAAGTAGAAGAAGTACCGAAGAAAAAGGCAGCTTTACTTCTGGGAACCGCAAAATATGTAGCCAAAGGAAAAAAGAATTATTTTTATGTCTATCGTATACGTGCCGCTGCAGCGCTTTGGAAGGCAGGTAAAGTAAAGGCGATCGTTGTTTCTGGTGACAAGGGAACTAAATATTACAATGAAACACAAAGAATGCGTAATGATCTGATGAAAGCAGGGGTACCTCAAAAATATATCACTACCGACAATGCCGGTTTTCGTACACTGGATTCTATTGTAAGGGCAGAAGCTGTTTTTGATCTAAAAGATTATATTATCGTTTCTCAAAAATTTCATCTTGAACGTGCACTTTTCATTGCCCATGCCAAAGGCCAAAAAGCCATTGGTTTTGCCGCCAAAGACAAAAAAGGAACCACCGCAGCCAAGAAGATGATAGCACGTGAATATCTGGCACGGGTAAAAGCATTTTTAGATGTATATGTGTTACATACAAAACCTAAAGTATTGGGAAAAAAAGAGAAAGTAAAGTATAAAAAATGAACAAAGAAGCGTATTTAAAGAAGATAGAAATTTTAAAAAAATGGGCACATGCGTATTACGTAGAAGATAATCCCATAGCCACAGATGAAGAGTATGACAAGCTTTACCATGAAGTACTGGCATATGAAAAGGCTAATCCAAATGAGGTAGTTGAAGATTCACCTACCAAGCGTGTAGGCGGTGTGGTGCGCGAGGAGTTTTCTAAAGCGAAACACATTAAACGTATGTGGAGTATGGAAGATGTGTTTACTACGGAAGAAGTGCAAGAGTGGCTGGACAGGGTGGAGAAAAATGTAGGTAAGACTGACTACTTTTGTGAACCTAAATTTGATGGTGCCAGCATGAACTTGCTTTATGAAAATGGAAAACTGCTACGTGCCATTACCCGTGGTGATGGTGTGATAGGTGAAGAGGTGACAGACAATGTAAAAACGATTCGTTCTGTACCTTTAAGTATAGACTATAAAGGGCAGATAGAGATACGCGGGGAAGTGGTCATTCGTAAAGATGACTTTGAGATCATTAACCGTGAGAGGTTGGCGGAGGGAGAACAGCCTTTTGCCAACCCGCGTAATGCAGCAGCGGGGAGCTTAAGACAGCTCGATTCGTCTATTACCGCAAAACGTAGACTTGTTTTTTACCCTTGGGGCTTAGGTGAGAACAGTTTAGTGCAGAGCAGACTCTCTGAGAAGATGGATTTTGTGTATGAGAAAGGTTTTCTAAAACCGCCATACTTTAAAGCGTGTCATAGCATAGAAGAGATAGAAGACTTTTACCATTTTCTGATTTCCAAGCGAGATGAGATACCGATGATGATGGATGGTATGGTCATCAAGGTTGATGAGGTGAGTCTGCAGGAAGACTTGGGCTACACAGTGAAAGTGCCTAAGTGGATGTGTGCCTACAAATTCCCCGCAGTAGAGAAAGTCACCAAAGTCAATGCTGTGACTATACAGGTGGGAAGGACGGGAGTGCTTACTCCTGTAGCAGAAGTAGAACCTGTAGATTTAGATGGTGCCATCATAGCCCGTGCAACCCTGCATAACTTTGATGAGATAGAACGCAAAGGACTGATGGTTGGGGACTCCGTCATACTCATACGTTCCGGTGATGTCATCCCTAAGATAACCAAAGTATTAACCGATAGACGGGATGGTACAGAAGTAGCCATAGAACGCCCTACAGTCTGTCCTACCTGTCACTCTGAAGTCTTAGATGAGGGAACACTCATTAAGTGTCAAAACTTGGACTGTCCGGACAGGGTGGTAAACTCTATCATACACTTTGCTAAAAAAGGCTGTATGAACATAGACGGATTAGGTTCTAAAATAGTTGAGATACTTGTCAATGAGGGAAAGATAAAAGACATTTTGGGTTTATATCATTTGAAGTATGAAGATTTAGAAGGCTTGGAGGGTTTCAAAGAGAAGCGTATCAAGAAATTACTTGATGCTATAGAGGCTACCAAAGGTGTGCCGTTACATAGACTCATCTCTGCGATGGGTATAGAACACATTGGAGAAGTAGCAGGTAAGTCTTTGGCCTTGGAATTTGGTTTAGGCATAGTTGATGCCACAGAAGAACAAATAGTAGCCATAGACGGTATAGGTGAAGAGATGGCGAACTCTTTGTTAGAGTTTATGCGTGTGAACCATGATTTTGTATTGAGTTTGTTCGATGTTATCGAACCTACGGTGGAAGAGAAGATAGAAGCCAAAGAAAATCCGTTTAAGGATAAAACAGTGGTACTCACAGGCACGATGTCTGTCAGTCGTGGTGTGGTGAAAGAGATGCTTGAGAAACTTGGGGCAAAAGTTAGTGGATCTGTGTCAAAAAAAACAGATTATCTCATTTACGGGGAAGATGCTGGGTCTAAGTATGATAAGGCTGTGAAACTTGGGGTTGAGGTTTTGACCGAGAATGAGATGAGAAGTATGCTATAATTGCACATACTATATATACATAAAGGATATACATGCCTGCTATCTATAGTGAGAATGCAATAAAAAGAGCAACGAACGTCACGATAAATTCTGACCTACTTCAAAAAGTAACTTGTAAAAAACCCGTATTTATTAGAGATACAAAATAATTTACATAGTCAGCTACATACTAGGCTTGTAGTACCATTGGTATTGGATGCAAAATCAGTACGCCATATGATGCCGGTTTTTGAAATAGAAGGTCAAACGGTGGTGATGTATACAATGGATATGACAAGTGTTATGCAAGATATTTTAAGTGTAAAGATAACAAATATAGCTGAACATCGTACTGAGATAGTTGATGCTTTAGATTTTTTAGTGAATGGATTTTAATGAGACTGGACAAATATTTGGTAGATGAAGCTTACTATGAGAGCCGTAACCGTGCGAATGATGCTATAAAAGCAGGGTTGGTAACGGTGGATGGGAAAAAAGGGAAACCCTCAACGAAGATAGATGAAAATACGCTGGTTGAAGTAGAAAATGCAAAGTTTTATGTAAGCCGTGCGGCACGTAAATTGGAGAACTTTCTTGCTGAACATGCAGTAGACTTTTTAAATAAAGATGCTTTAGATATTGGTTCCAGTACGGGTGGATTTGCTCAGATCGTACTTGAAAATGGAGTGAACGCTTTGACTTGTGTGGATGTAGGGAAAGACCAACTCCACATCTCTTTGCGTGAAAATCCTAAAGTGTCTTTACATGAAGAGACAGATATACGGGTATTTGAAAGTACTGAGGGATTTGCACTTATTACCTGTGATGTCTCTTTTATCTCTATTTTAAAAATTACAGATGATATAGATAGATTGGCGAGAGAGGGTACGGAGATCATCATCCTTTACAAACCACAGTTTGAAGTAGGCAAAGATGTGAAACGGGACGCTAAAGGGGTGGTGCAGGACTTAGATGCCATTGCAAGACGCAAAGAAGGGTTTGAGGCTGAGGCTGTAAAATTAGGATGGGAAGAAAAATACCAGACTAAGTCCAAGGTGATGGGTAAAGAGGGTAACCAAGAGTATCTTTACCATTTTAAAAAAATGTAGGGTGTAATAATTGAAATTTAATAACACTATTAAATCCATCGCCATTGGCTCTTTTGACGGCATACATATAGCCCACAAAACACTCATTGACCAAGTAGATGCTCTTGTGATCATTGAGCGTAACGGTGGGTATTTGACACCTGGATACAAGCGTGCATCATTTACAGATAAAATGTGTTGTTTTTACCATTTTGATGTGTTGAAACATTTGACACCAGAAACCTTTGTCGAAAGACTTCAAACAGATTTCCCCCAACTAGGGCGTATAGTCGTAGGGTATGATTTCCGTTTTGGAAAAGACAAAGCCGGAAATGCTCAGGTATTAAAAGCGTTATTTGATCATGAAGTAATCATTGTAGATGAAGTGAGCATACAAGGTATTCCTGTACATTCAAGGACGATAAAGGCGTATCTGAAAGAGGGGAACATTCAAATGGCAAATGTACTCTTGGGAAGAAAGTACCATATTGAAGGTACCGTTGTCAAAGGGCAAGGCTTGGGTAAGAAGGAGTTGGTGCCCACCATTAATTTAAAGATACAATCTTATCAACTTCCACAAGAAGGGGTATATGCAACGCGTACACAAATTGATGGGTATTGGTTCGATTCTGTAAGTTTTCTGGGGCATCGTGTGACAACAGATGACTCTTTTGCTGTAGAGACACATATATTGGATAAAGAGCTGGGTGAAGTAAAGGGGGTCATTAGATTGGCATTTACAGCGCATATTCGAGAAAATCAAAAATTTGACAGTTTAGAGACATTAAAACAACAAATAGAAGCAGATATAGAAAAAGTGAAAGAATGTTTAACATGAACATTAGAAGAATGATCAAATCTATAAGTATTTTGCTCTTAGTAGGGTACGTTGGTATGGGGGTATTTCTCTATCTCTATCAAAGAGATTTTCTTTACCATCCTACGGCAAATATACCTACACCGTATAAAACATTGACACTGCACAATAATGGGGAGTCTATTAATGTTATTGTCCTGAATGAAGGGCATGAGAATGCGATCTTGTATTTTGGAGGAAATGCAGAGTCTATGGCACAAAGCAGCGACTATATTGCAGGACAATTTCCAAATTTTACTGTGTATTTGATGGACTATAGGGGCTTTGGAGGCAGTACAGGTGTGCCTACAGAAGAGTCTATTTATCTTGATGCACTGACCTTGTACGATGCAATAAAACCAAAACATACCTTGGTCTCTATAGGTGGCAGAAGTTTAGGTACAGGTGTTGCAACCTATGTGGCAGCACATAGAAGTGTTTCAAAACTTGCCCTTATTACCCCTTATGACAGTATTGTGAATGTTGCACAGGAGCGGTATCCCCTCTACCCTGTATCTTTGCTTTTAAAAGACAGGTATGACTCTCTGAGTAGAATAAAAAATATTACAGCAAAAACCTTTATTGTAATGGCTCAAAATGATCAGGTCATCCCTCTTGAGCGTACACAAAAACTCATAGATGCTTTTAGTAAAGAACAGTTGGAAATTGAGATCATTAAAAATAAAGGACATATGGATATCTCTTCTGATGCAAGCTATTATAGGCTTATGCAGGATTTTATAGGTGAAGGATAAAATACTTTTGAAGTGTAGGTTAAATATTGTAAAGTATTGCGGCAGGATCTGTATCGGCAGTGGTTAAGCAGTATTGATTGATATCTGTCTGAGAATACTCTATGCAGCTTTTACCATTATTTTTTGCCCTGTACATAGCACTGTCAGCCGCTTTTATGAGTGTTTTTGCATCTCTGCCGTCATCCGGATAAATAGAAGCCCCGATACTCATGCCGATCGAGATATGATTGTCCTCTATGATATAAGGTTTGTCACTGAGCATATTAATACGTTGTAAGATATTATTTAGATATTCAAAACTTTCTAACTCTTCTACTAAAATAACAAATTCATCACCACCGAAACGGCAGATCGTATCTTCTTTGCGTAAAATGTCTTTGAGGGAGTCTGCCACATTTTTGAGTATTTCATCACCTGCGTGATGTCCAAAAGTATCATTGATAGGTTTAAAATTGTCTAAGTCACAGAAAATAAGAGAAATGCATTTTTTGAACCTTGCAGCATGATCAATAGCATGCTCTAGACGGTCGTTGAATAACAGTCTGTTAGAGAGACCAGTAAGGGGATCATGTGTAGCAAGGTAGGCTTGCTCATGGGCATCTTTACGCTGGTGTGTGACATCTGAAAAAATACCAATGAAGTTCTCTACTTCACCTTGCGTATCTTTAATGGCATTGATGGTGAGCCACTCTATGTATATCTCACCATTCTTTTTACGGTTTGTGATCTCTCCCTGCCAATAGCCGTTTATGGAGAGTTGATTCCATATTTTTTGATAAAAATGCAGATCATGCTGACCAGATTTTAGGATCTTAGGGTCTTTCCCAATAACAGAGCTTGATGGGTAACCCGTAATACTGGTGAAAGCATCATTGACATGCACAATTTTATTGTCCTTGTCGGTAATAAGCACCCCATCCATAGTATGTTCTGAAACAGCAGAAGACATTTCCAGTGATTTTAATATGTTTCTGTTGTTGATGGCTGCCCCGATAATAGATGCTGCGGTACCAAGCATTTCAACATTGGAAGACTCAAGTATCTGTTTCTGCTCATCGCCAATACCAAGAAATCCCCACCATTTGTTTTGTACAAATATTGGTAAAATGAGGAGAGAATTAATTTTAAAAAGGTCTAAAAGTTTCTTTTTAGATTTGTCATAATCTTCTCTGCTTCCATTGACCGGCAAGTTTTTTTCCAACTGGTTTTTCCATCGCATAAAATAATGTTTACGGTAGTGGATATGTTTTTTACTTCTTGCTTCAGGGTTATCATTAATATACAAAAGCTTTTGTGCGGAAAGTGAATTTTCTTTTTCATCATTTTGATAGATGAAAATAGAGGACATATTCGAAGCGTCTTTTAGGTTTTGCATCTCTTTCTGCAGTGCTTCTGTCCAGTTTGTTTGCTGTAAGAAGTTATGTGACATTTTATTGATGGCGTTGAGTATATTTTGTTGTCGCTGAATTTCACGGTTGCTGCGTCGTCTTTCTACGACTTCAGTATAAAGCTGCTGGATGGTCTTTGAAAAACTTTTAGAAGCGAAGGGTTTGGAAAGAAATTGATTCACACCTAATTCTATGGCTTTCAGAAGAATATCACGATTTTCAAAGTCGGTAAAGATGGCGATTTTTACATTTTCATCAATTTTCCGTATCTCCTCTACCATTTCCAATCCATCCATGCGCGGCATATTGATATCTGAAAGAATGATGTCAGGGGTATATTCTTTGAATCTTGCGAGTCCTTCAATACCGTCTGGCGCAGTGATAATCACATCTGCATAAGGATTTAGCATGTGGTTGAGTATAGAAGTAGTGGTCTTGTCGTCATCTACGATAAGTATACTTAATTGTTCCATTATGATATATTATAAGATAATATTCTTTTATAAAGATAAATTGATTAATAAAAATAAGAATAACTTCAACCAACTCCAATATTCTTGCACTATAATGATGGAAATTAAAATGAGAATGATGATGAAAGATAAAGTATTTGATAAACCTATAGAAAAAAAGTTTGAATTTGACGAGGCTGTTGCTTCTGTGTTTGACGATATGCTAAGCCGTTCAGTACCTTTTTATGATGAAGTAAGAAATTTGATAATCTCTCTGATACTGGCTGAAGAGAGAGAGGGGATGAAGGTGCTTGATCTGGGTTCTTCTACTGCGAAGTTTTTATTGGATCTTCACAGTAAAATGACAAGCACTATGAAACTTAAAGGCTTAGACAACTCTCAGGCAATGTTAGACAGAGCAGAGCAAAAATGTCAGGCATTTGGTGCCAATATAGAACTCGCCTTGGCAGATATGCTGACATACCCCTATGCTGAAGAAGATGTCATTGTGGCAAACTATACGCTACAGTTTATCCGTCCTATGCAACGTATGGAACTTATGAAACAACTGTATCAGGGTTTGAATGATGAGGGTATGTTTATTTTTTCTGAAAAAGTGGTTTTTGAAGACAAAAAATTAGATAAAGACTTGATCGATATTTACTATGCCTATAAGAAAGAACAAGGCTACAGCGACTATGAGATCGCACAAAAGAGGGAAGCTTTGGAAAATGTACTCATCCCTTTTACCATAGAAGAAAATATACAAATGTGTAAAGATGCAGGATTTACGAAGATTACAACCGTGTTTCAATGGGCAAATTTTGTAACATTTGTGGTAAAGAAATAAGTTATTCACTTTCTTTTCACAACTGTGAATAGCCAAATATTTTGTTTCCAAAAAGTAACACTTTTTTTGTATGCGCTATAGACGGGTTTCATTTTTTAATATGAGTTATTCACAACTTATTCACCATGTGAAACTTTGCGTATTTTTGTACTTTTTCAAGAAATACAAAAAAGTTTAAACTCTCTTTTAGTTAAATTGTATTTTCATATTTTTTAGCTATAATCATCCAATTTATTTTTAAGGACATACCTATGAGTTGGACACCGAGTAGCTGGAGAGATTTCCCCATAAAGCAACAACCAACATATCAAGATCAAGCACTTCTTAAAAAAGTAGAAGAAGAGTTAAGTTCATATCCCCCACTTATTTTTGCAGGTGAGGCCAGAAAACTTAAAGAGAAGCTTGCTGCTGCAGGAAGAGGGGAAGCCTTTTTACTGCAAGGTGGAGATTGTGCTGAAAGTTTTTCTGACTTTAATGCAAAGAATATTAAAAACCTGTTTAAACTTATGTTGCAGATGAATATGGTGCTTATGTACAGTGCAGGTAAACCAGTGGTAAAAGTAGGGCGTATTGCAGGACAATTTGCAAAACCAAGGTCTTCTGATTTTGAAACTGTAGATGGTGTGACACTGCCTTCTTACCGTGGTGATATCATTAATGGCATTGAGTTTACTGAAGCAGCAAGAATACCAAACCCTGAAAACATGATAAAAGCATACAATCAATCAGCATCAACACTGAACCTTTTACGTGCTTTTGCCAGAGGCGGTTTGGCAGACCTTAACAAAGTACACCAGTGGAACCTTGATTTCATCAAAGACAATCCACTTGGGAAACGTTATGATGAATTAAGCACAAAAATTGACCATTCTATGAAGTTTATGGCGGCTTGCGGGTTGAACTCTGATACCATGCCTCAGCTTCACCAAACCACACTCTATACTTCACATGAGGCATTGCTTTTAAATTATGAAGAGGCATTGACAAGAGAAGATTCAGAAACAGGTGAATGGTATGACTGTTCCGCACACATGTTATGGATAGGAGACAGAACCAGAGACCTCTCTGAAGCGCATATAGAGTACTTTAGAGGGATTCAAAACCCTATTGGATGTAAAGTAGGGCCAAGTATGGAAGAAGATGAGCTCATTGCGCTCATTGATGCTTTAAATCCAAAGAACGAAGAGGGTAGACTTAACCTTATCGTACGTATGGGTGCAAGTAAAATACAAGAGTATTTCCCAAGATTGCTTAAACGTGTCAGAGATGAGGGTAAAAATGTAGTATGGTCTTGTGACCCAATGCACGGAAATGTTGAAAAATCTTCTACCGGTTTTAAAACCAGAGATTTTGACAATATTCTTTCAGAAGTAGAACAATTCTTTGCTATTCACAAAGAGATGGGTACCATCGCTGCAGGGATACACTTGGAAATGACAGGAAATGATGTGACTGAATGTACAGGGAGTACTTCTTGTGCTATTACAGCTGAAGGACTAGCCAGTCGTTACCATACACAGTGTGACCCAAGACTCAATGCTTCTCAGGCATTGGAATTGGCATTTATGCTTTCAGACACTGCAACTGAAACGAAATAATCAAAAGTTTTTTTAGCGTATTGTGAAGATGTTTTCTCCATCTTCATGCGCATAGCTTAACTCCATATTATGAATATCTAAAATACTTTTCACAATATAAAGACCTAAACCTAAACCTTTTTTAGAAGTATGAAAAGGTTTAAAATAATTTTCTAAAGGTTCTTTCAGTGCCTCTGCATTGTTCCTTATCTCTATTTTATCTTCAGAAATAATAACAATAATATGTTTATCTGTACTATATTTTATACCATTATCAAGTAGGTTCTTGATCACCAGGGTAAAGAGTTCAAAATCGACGTTCACACTATGATCTTTTTGTATCTCTGTAGTAATGAGACGTTTAGGGTTTTCTATCATGAGCATATCAATACTTGCTTCTAACAGATCGCTCATCTTGTAAGGTTTGATGGTCAGGTCAAAGTTTTTAGAAGTGATTTGTTCTATTTTTGCAAATTCATCAATAAGAAGGTTGAGCCTTTCAAATATACTGTGTAAACGTGCTTTACTTTTGTCATCATTTAACATTTCACTGACTAGACGTCCTTTGCCAATGGGTGTTTTAAGTTCATGCATGATGGCACGTAAAAAAAGTTGACGTGAATGCAGAAGCTCTCGTATCATGGTGACAGCATGGTCAAACTCATTGGCAACTTCTGCAATCTCATCTTCTTTATCACTTTTACAGTCTATATCAAGATTACCTTGTGAAAAGGTTTGTATTTTCCCTTTCAGTTCAGCAAGAGGTTTTAAACTTTTCATGATCCACAGGTAAAGTAAAATGATCAGTAAAAATACAATAGAGAAAACCAAGGCACGTTTCAAGGGGAATTTGGCTTTATTTTTATTTTCAAGGATGAGTTTAAATCTGTCATTGTTGATGATGATGATACGTTTCAGATGATAGGTATCTACAGCATAACGTTTGAATTTATTTTTTTCTTTAAAGAAACGTTCTATCTGGACAACCATACCCTTGTCTGTGATCAGTGATACATTCTGTGCATCAAGGTAGGCTTCGTCTATTTTTCCATATTTAAGGTAATAGCTATAGAGGTAATGTGAGATGGCACGCTCTTGTTTTTGTGTATGCTCTTCCATGATCGCACGGTCATATTTGATCGAAGAGATAAATAAGATACCTAGCAAAAGAAGGGTGATAGCAAATACGATCCTGATCTTACTGCGTAGGGATGTAATGATCATACGAGTTTATAACCTACACCTCTTACGGCCTGAATACGTTTGTTATCTCCAAGTTTTGTACGTATTTTTGAGATGATCACATCCAGACTTTTCCCTTGAGAATCTATACTCATACTTCCTGTGGTATTGATGATCTGTTCACGTGACTGTGTAATCCCCTGATGCTTCACAAGTAAATTAAGTACTTCAAATTCTGCGGGGGTCAAAGAGAGTGCTTCTCCTTTAAAATA
>DQVY01000298.1 GCA_015661535.1 Sulfurovum sp.
GGCATCAAAAGCACCTAAATAAAAAGTACATAAGACAGGAAAACATGAGACTGAACAAATATATATCGCACAACACAAAATACTCCAGAAGAGAAGCCGACAGGCTTATAGAAGAGGGAGAGGTCACACTCAATAAAAAAGTCTTAAAAGATTTTGCCTATGAAGTGGAACCAGATGACCATATTTCGGTAAAGGGACGGCATGTGAAGGTCAGTACAGAACTTACCATCATCGTCTACAACAAACCCAAAGGGGTACTTGTCACCAAAAAAGATGACAGAGGGCGCGCCACCATTTACCATAAACTTCCAGGCAAATACAGACACTTTGTACCTGTAGGTAGACTGGACTATGCCTCAGAGGGACTTTTACTCCTTACGGACTCACCAGAGGTAGCAACAGCACTTATGGAGAGTGGTTTGGACCGTACCTATAACCTTAAGATAGACAAAGCCATCACAGAAGAGATGATGACTGCGATGAAAGAAGGCCTTGTCCTGGATGATGCAAGAGCGGGAGCACATGAAAAATCTAAGATATACAGTATGGAGTTTGCCCCGTTTGCACACTTTGAAGTAAGATCGGAAGGAAAAAACTTTTCCAAACTCCGTGTCACCATCAGAGAAGGGAAGAACAGAGAACTTAGACGTTTCTTTGCCCACTTTGAAGCCAAGGTCCTTGACTTGAAACGTATTGCTTTTGGAGGTATAGAACTCAACAACCTCCCAGAAAACAAGACACGCTATTTTACACGTAGAGAATATGACGATGTGCACAAGTTTATGAAAAGAAGAAGGGCCAACATGGAAGCAGAAGCCAAGAACAGAGCCAATGCAGAAAAGCAAGAGAGAGAAAACAAACGCCAAAAAGAGCTGCAAAAACAAAAAACAGACAAAAAATTTGGCAAAAAGAAATTTGATAAAAAAGATTAAATTTTGCCTGCTTTTGCATTAAAATACCGTCCAAAAACACTTGATGACCTTATAGGCCAAACCCATCTCTTGGGTGAAAATGCTGTTTTACGTCAATTAATTCTATCAGATACCCTGCCCCATATTTTCTTTTCAGGACCTCCCGGATGTGGGAAAACCACATTGGCACGGGTCATTGCATCTATACTAGACAAACCGTTTTATGAGATGAATGCTACCACCCTCAAAATTGAAGACCTGCGCAAAATATTTAAAGAGTATACAAATGCCCTTCAAAAACCGCTTATCTTCATAGACGAAGTACACAGGTTGAGCAAAAACCAGCAAGAGGTTCTGCTTCCTTTTATGGAGAACAATGCGGCACTTATCATAGGGGCTTCCACGGAAAACCCCTACTATTCACTCACTGCCGCCATGCGCTCACGCTCCCATCTTTTTGAACTTCAAGCTATCAGCAAAGAGGAGATGTCTCTCTATCTCCAAAAGATCCTTAAACTAGAAAATATTTCTGCAGAACATGATGCTCAGGAGTATCTTGTTTTCTCAAGCGGAGGAGATGTACGGGCCATGCTCAATCTACTTGAAAGTGCCAGCATCGTTGAGAGTCCCGTCAGCCTAAAAACACTGAAACAGATACGCCCTCATGCTATGCAGGCAGGTTCATCTGAGAGTGAAAGCCATTATGAACTCACTTCTGCCATGATCAAAAGTATTCGGGGCTCTGATATTGATGCTTCCGTTTATTATCTTGCCAGACTCATTGAGGGAGGAGAACCCGCAGAGTTCATTGCCAGACGTTTAGCCATACTCGCCAGTGAAGACATAGGCAATGCGAACCCTCCTGCACTGAACCTTGCAAGCTCGACTCTCAATATCGTCAAACATATAGGCTATCCTGAAGCACGTATCTCTCTAAGTCAACTTGTTATCTATTTGGCTTCCTCCCCGAAGTCAAATAGCGCCTATATAGCTATTAATACTGCCTTAAATGCCATCAAAGAGGGAGAGATACACCCTATTCCCTCCCATATAAAAACCCATGCTAAAAATTATCTTTACCCCCATGATTTTGGAGGCTGGGTAGCACAGTCTTATCTTTCTACGCCCCTGCATTTTTACCACTCTCAACAGATAGGTTTTGAAAAAACCCTCTGGCAGTGGCATGACAAAATAAAATCTGCCAAAACCTAAAATATTTTATTTAAGCTTCTATGCTATAATCAGCAAAATATAATATAAAGGGGTAGATAAATGCAATTAAACACCATCACAAAACTCTGTATATCTACGGCTACGATTACCTTACTTAGTGCCTGCACAGGCACAGAGGTCATGCCCAATAATGCCACCCAGACGGGTGCCGTTGCCGGTGCTTTGGCAGGATCAGTCATAGGATATAACACAGGGAGCAACAGAGGCGCAAATGCGGCAGTAGGTGCCCTGGTCGGTACAGCTTTGGGTGCAGGAGTTGGCAGCCTTGTTGATGACCAAAACCCGCCACCACAACAAACAGGCGGATGGCAATAGCCCTAGCAGAACACTATATATACAAAAAGGAAAAACATGAAACCATTCAAACTTTTCGCTGTTTCAACAGCGACTATTTTTATGCTCGGAGGCTGTTACAATCAGCCTGGACTTACAGAAGATGGAAGCTATGACCGCACTAAAACAGGTGCAGCATCAGGAGCCCTTGCCGGTGCGATGATAGGGTACAATACAGGGAGCCGTGATGCTACCTCTGCCATAGTAGGAGGACTTCTTGGTGCAGCCCTTGGAGGCGGTATCGGCTACAGTATGGATGAACAGGCCAATGAAGTGGCACGTGCCCTTGGTACAGGTGTCAATAATGACCCCCTTGCCGCATTGGACCCCAACAATGACATTATTGTTTCAAAAACACCAAACTATGTCAAGATCATGTTCAGGGATCGTATGATGTTTGCAAGTAACTCGGCCAACCTGCAGCCCAGAGCAAAAGCCAAAGTACAAAAAGTAGGTATGCTGTTAGCAAATTACCCTCAAACAGTTGTCGGTGTTGCAGGCTTTACCGATAACGATGGAAGCTATGAATACAATCAAAAACTTTCACAAAGACGTGCAAATTCTGTAAGTAAACTACTTGCAGTAAATGGAAGACCTTTCACAAAAGGATGTTCCTATAACAAGCCCATAGCACCCAATACTTCTTCAAGGAATAAGGCACTTAACAGACGGGTAGAGGTTTATTTCTACTCTAGCCAGAACAATATGTCTGACCCTTGTCGCTAAACCTCTTACTTTAAGGTGCTAAGCATTCGCTTGGCATCTTCTATATTTAAAGTACCAGAGAAATATTGCGTCTCCACTGCATCTACCGTCTTCATAAGCTTCTCTTTTAGCACTTTACCTCGCACTCTCTCTTCTACAAACACTTTCATCTCTGAGAAGTCGGGGAAAAGTATTAAAAAATCCTCTTTTAATCGAGAACTGTTCCATGCTTCCATCTGTACACTAGCACTTGCTCCTGTCAGATCAAGTATCTCACGACCAATACTGTCTACACTTTGGTAGGCATCATATTTATGCTCTTCAGCGTAAGCTTCATTTGCATACTTGTCATCTTCTGCCTGTATATCACCAACAAAATTGGTGATAAAATAAAGAAACCCGATACCAACAGCAATAAAGAACATAAAACTCTTATCCATAATCAAATCCTAATTATAATTTTTATTATAAGAGTATACAATAATTTTTGAAAACAGCAAAGGACCATGTAAGCGCTTATGGCAGTACAACGGATGTAATAATTGACACAATAGCAACACAGTAGAATTGGGAAGCCATGATTAATGTGCAGAAGTTATGTTTTTAGGGGGTATTTTGTGATTATAAAAAGAGTGGTGCGGATGAGAGGACTCGAACCTCCACGCCGTAAAGCACCAGATCCTAAGTCTGGCGTGTATACCAATTTCACCACATCCGCATGTGA
>DQVY01000278.1 GCA_015661535.1 Sulfurovum sp.
CAACAGGTGTTGCCGTGGTTCCCGGTATAGGTTTTGGTTCAGAAGGCTACTTTAGATTCTCTTTTGCAACTGATATCACTACGATACGTGAAGGTATCAGACGTATTGAAAAATTTGTAAAAAGCAAAAAATCCTAAATGACTTCCGAGGGTGATCTCCTTACCCTCTTTCAAGTTCACCATTCAAAAAGGTCATTCCCATGAAACTCTTTTTAAAATTCTCTCTTCTCTTCTCTCTCCTTACCCTTAGCGTTCATGCAGAACGTGAGAAACTGGACTTTTCCATGGTCATCTCCGGAGGTGTAAGTCTTGGTGCTTATGAGGCAGGGTATAACTGGGCCATGATCAAAATGTTAAATGAAGTCAAAAAAAACTCTACGCTGATAGAGCCCAATTTACATTCCGTAGCCGGTGCATCTGCCGGTTCTATCAATGCCTTGCTCTCTGCTATGTATTGGTGTCAAAAAGACTCTGTGCCTCTGCATAACAGTATTAATGACAATCTTTTTCATGAAACATGGGTGAACCTCGGTATTGAAGATCTCGCTATTTATGGTGAGGACCCAGATAATCATAACAGTTTATTTACAAGAAGGGGTTTAGAAAAAAAAGGTGATATTATTATTGAACACCTCAAAAAACCTATATTTAAAAAAAACTGTAAAATCCCTCTTGGGGTTTCTGTCACAAAAGTAAGACCGATCGTAGAAGAGATCTCCGGTATTAAAGTAAAAAACCAAAACTTTTCTGTGCCGCTTCTTTTTAGAGAGAAAAATGGACGGGGCATTGTTGAGAATAACCCTCTGCCAAAAAGTACAGCCTTCTATATTGCTATACCCGGTATAGAAAAAGACAGACAAAAACTTGTAAACCTTCTCTTTGCTTCAGGTGCCTTTCCCGGTGCGTTCCAACAGGTAAAACTAGACTATAGGTACAAAGGGGTGAAGAATAGTGCATATTTTATTGATGGGGGTCTGTATGACAATGTGCCTTTAGATCTTGCCATAGCTCTGGACAATAGAGCCACACACTTTTTATTTATGGACCCCAGCAATATTAGAAATGAAGTCATTATAGATAAAGAGGAAGAGGAAGAAACCCTGCCTGTTGGATTTATTACGACCAATCTTATCCCTGTTTTTAGTAGTTTTGACATTATGCAATCTATGAAACTCTATGATGCTATCAATAAAAATTTTAGAGGTGACTCCAACAAAAAATTAATACTCTCTTCCAGATATCACCCTATTACAGGAAAATTTTTAAGTCACTTTGGTGCATTTTTAGATGAAAACTTCCGTACCTATGATTATCATGTAGGTATCTATGATGCCATCTACCATCTCGCTACTGCATTAAAAAGAAGAAACAAAAATACTTTTGGTCGTTTTTCTCAAGTTGAACTCATGGATAAACTCAAAAATAGTCTGGGTATAGATGATAATCCTGAGGCTTTAGCTGCCTACACACTTTTTCTGGAAACTGAATTTTATAAAGTGAAACCAAAAACAACAGATAAGTTTTCTGCCATTTATAATGCCTTTAATCTAAAAAAGTCCGATGTTAAACGGTATGAAAATGATGAGTTTAAAACCTTTCTTGTCAATCTTGATATGCACTACCTCAAAACATCTAAACATACTTTCCTCTATTATGCAAAACAGGACATTGACAATTGGTATAAAAAACCTCTGAGATTTATCATTAACCGCATTAGTACACTTGAGAATGACAGAGCAGATGTTTATCCTGACTATGCGTCAATGGCTACCATAACAAGTGTCGGGGCATGGATGGGAAGCACTTTTGTCAAAGATAAAAATGGTTTTCATTTTCTGCCTATGGATGTCCCGCAAGACGAAGGAAAAGCCGGTTTTCGTACTGCACTCAGACTCTTACCGGGAGAAGTCGCTACAGACCTCTCTAATGGCGGTACAAGTTTTGGCTACACTGCGCTTTACTATAACGACAAAATGCCTCTCATTGATGGTATTGAAACCAAAGCATCTTATGTCATAGCAAACAAAGCAACAGACTTTGTACGTGCAGACCTCTCTGCTTTTAAAGACTATGGTGACTTCATGAAGTTTGGAGCAGGTCTCTCTGCCTTTGGAGATATGGAGGGGTCATTCTTTAAGAGAGAAGGTGCATTTGGGGTCAATACCTATGTTGATATTATTGATATTTTCAGGCTTACCTATGTCTACCGAGAGGGTGACCAGGTCAATAATAATTATCTTTACTTTGGAATTGAAAATATCCCTAGTTTGATCTATTGGCTAAACAGATAA
>DQVY01000201.1 GCA_015661535.1 Sulfurovum sp.
GTAAAGATAAAAGCAAAATATGTTCCTGTGATGCTAAACCTAGACAAGGACAGCTACCCAGAACAGTTCTCTAAAACACGCTTTACACCTATACTTTACATTGTAAACAGTAAAGATGAAAGCATAGAACATCAGTTTGTAGGGTATACATCCAGAGGTGAGTTTTTACAAGTTCTGAAAGGAAAGTAAAGGATTTAAAAGTATGTCAATTTGACATATTTTTACTCTAATTGTACGATAGATGCATATAGTGATATTTCAACAGACCAAACATTAAAATCAGGGGAAAAAGAAAAATATCCAGATATGGAAATGTTTAGTGGAGCGATAGGTACAGCATATCATAGACTATATATACCGATTATTGGTTTAAAGGATATGTTTAAAAAAATGAGTGAAGAAGAGATATAATATAAATGTATATTTCACAATAGGAAACTAAGATGACTTACAGATACATAGGAAAAACAGGACTAAGAGTAAGCCCGATATGCTTGGGTACGATGACCTTTGGTACGCAGGCTGACAAAAAAGAGGCCTTTGCCATTATGGATAAGGCGTATGAGAGAGGTATCAACTTCTTTGACACCGCAGAGCTGTACCCTGTACCACCCTCTGGAGAACTCTTTGGACTGACTGAAGAGATAGTCGGAGAGTGGATGCAGACGAAGCCTAGAGACTCCATCATCTTGGCTTCTAAGGTGGCAGGGGCTGCTAGTGGGTGGTTTGTGCCTCCTGTACGTCATGGTTTGACTGCCATAGACAGATTTCACATAGAACGTGCCGTGGAAGGAAGTTTGAAACGTTTAAAGACAGACTACATAGACCTTTACCAAATGCACTGGCCAGATACCATTGTGCCCATTGAAGAGTCGTTGGCAGCCTTTGACAGCTTGGTGAAGTCTGGGAAAGTGCGTTATGTTGGGACCTCTAATGACACAGCGTATGGCACGACGAAAGCTTTGATGAAGTCTGAACAGTTAGGCTACGCACGTTTTGAGTCTATACAAAATAACTTTTCACTACTTAACCGCAGGTTTTTAGATGAACTCTCAACGGTATGTGAGAAAGAGAATATCTCACTGCTGCCATATTCACCTTTAGCAGGTGGTGTTTTAAGTGGCAAGTACAATGAAGGCTTTCATGCCAAAGGACGTTTTACAGACTACATGAATTCACCCAATGTTAGACAGCGTGCCATGGCAACACGTTTTTTAAATGAGAAAACGCTTGCTTCTACCAAAAAATATGTAGCCATAGCAAAAGAGGCTGGCATGCACCCTGTTACTCTGGCTACTGCATGGTCAAAACAGTTTGACTTTGTGGCATCTACCATCATTGGGGCTACATCAGCAGAGCAGTTAGACCCCATCTTCAAAGCAATGGATCTGACATTAAGCGAAGATATTCTGAAAGCTTGTGACAAGGTACATGCTGAGATATTGTACCCGATGGGCTAAAGGGGACCTCTATTATTAGAGGTCCCTAAAGTATATTGCACATTTATTACATGGTGGATGTAATATAATAACAAAAAAGGTATGTTTATGAAACAAAGAATGCTCATTGGCTTATGTGTAAGTTTTATCTGTCTCTCTCCACAGCTTATGGCAGAAAAGAGAGCACAAAAAGTAATAGTGAAAAAGTCTGATATTGTTAAAAAAACAATAGGAATAAAAGGTATGACCTGTGTAGGCTGTGAAGTGACACTTGAAAGATCTATGAAAAAAGTCCATGGAGTAGTGGCAGTAAAAGCATCTGCCTCTGATGAAAACGCAATAATTGCGTATGATAAAAGCAAAATAGATGAAGCGACGGTGAGACAGATGATCGAAAACTTTGGTTATAAACCTTTTAAGATTGTAGAAGAAAAATAGCATGTCTTTGCTATTTAACTTTGGCGAAAAAATAGAAGGATATGATTACCTCGTTATCAATGAACGTGATGCAAGGGCAAGTGCCGGCATTATGTTTTTATTGGGACTACTAAGTCTTTTTTCTGTTTTTACGCTTAGAACACTACTTTGGGCAGAACTTTTTACCATTACCTTTATATTTGAATTCTTTATGCGTGTATTTATTAACCCAAAATATGCGCCTTATATGTTGCTGGGTGGACTCATCGTTAGTAATCAAAAACCTGACTGGGTAGAGGCAAAACCTAAGAAATTTGCATGGGCTCTTGGCATTGTATTGGGTGCCATTATGACCTACTATATCGTTTTTGATGTTATCTCATTATGGCGTTTGGGTATATGTCTTGTCTGTTTGATCTTACTCTTTTTAGAGTCTGCCTTTGGCATTTGTTTAGGTTGCCTACTTTACCATACATTCAACATAGATTTAAAAAAATGTCCAGGGGATGTTTGTGAGATTGAAGAGAAAGTAGGTTTCGGAAAAAGAAAGATCTTTATGTTGCTAGGGTTTATAGTTCTTTTTGTCTTTACACTGTTTATGTTAAAAACATATAAATATACGGATGAACAGAACATTGTCATTGTTGATGATACGAAGAAGAGTTATAAGTGTGTCGTAGGGAAGTGTGGAGAGTAGGTAGATACTTTCTCTAAGTTATCATTCCTAGAAATAATCAGAGGGTTCAATGATACGAATCTCTGTATTGCCCGTATCATTCAGAAGTATTTATGGTACCAAGATATAGGCATGCCTGCATTTTGGTAACGGATAAGTGTATAATAATACGAAACAGGTGAAAGGCTAAATATGCGTGTATGGTTGTTAACGAGATGAGTAAAATTAGTATTCAAACCTATCAAAGCCCTGCAGGTGAGATATTGCTAGGGTCATATGAAGGAAAGTTATGCCTTGTTGACTGGAAGTACCGTAAAATGCGTACTGGTATAGACAAGCGATTACAAAAGGGGTTAAACGCTACATATATAGAAGAGAGTTCAGAAGTTATAGAGCAAACGATAGTACAGATGGATGCATATTTTGAAGGGAAACGAAAAGTTTTCGATATACCATTGCTTATGGTAGGTACTGACTTTCAAAAATCAGTATGGAA
>DQVY01000005.1 GCA_015661535.1 Sulfurovum sp.
ACACTTCTTTGACTGTTTGGCCAGAGTCTACAATGTCGTCAAGAAGCAGTACTTTTTTTGCCTTTCCAAGTTCCGGTACGTTAAAAATCTCACACGCCTTGCCTTTTTCATCCCCTTCATAAAGAATGGAGTTAATACTCATAAGCTGACGATTATTGCTAGCAGACGCATAGGCATGTGCCAGGGTCCACCCTCCTCTTGCAATACCTATGATAGTATCGGGATCATATGCAGCTGTGTCACGTACGAGTTGTTTTACATCTTCTACAAATTTTTCGTAACCATAATAAACCATTGACTGCTCCTGAAGAAATAAAACATGTGCACATTTTACGATCCTGATGATAACATAATTCACCATCCTCAACGCTAACAAATGAGACTTTTCAATTTATTGTTAATTCAAATGTTTTACTTTCTATGATCGTACCATTTATCTGTACCTCCAACAGATGCTCTCCTGCATACAAGGTACGTGTACTCATGTTTGCTTTAAAAGGATGTCTCTTTTTCAGCATAACAGCCTCACCTTTTTGAAGTGTAAGCTTTTTAAGTTTATGTACTTTGGGCCTTCGTGTCCCTTTTTTAGTACAAAAATGCAACACATAGTCTACCATAAGCATCACCTTATCTTCTGCCACGATCTCTACTTCAAACTCCAAGGCTTCACCCACTGTTACAGAGGAGGTTTTAAGATTAACTTTCTTTACCTCTATGGCCGGTTCTCTATGGTAGCCCAACATAGCCAGCGCTTCTTCATTTCCCTCTTTTACCAAGGTACGCAAAGCATGGTTGATGATGAATGTCATCTCTTTGGCTTCTTGTGTAGCAGAATCTTTCCAACGCTTTAACGTTTTTAAGACCAAACGTGCATCTATTTTAGATATGTCATTTAAATGATTGGCCACAGAACGTGTGACATACCGTGTATTGTCTGTATAAAGTAGATCTAAATGTTTTAAAGGCAAATCATGTGCTATGGTTAATTTTTTAGCCCAAGGCAACTTAGGGCGTAAACCTTCGGATGCCAAACGTCTTTCATGATAGTTCTCAGACCTTGCACAAACCTCTAACATCGCCAAGGTCTCAGAGGGGTAGTTGTTTACAAAATCCCGTATAGCGAACTCTACTGAAAAACGCTTGGTTATCTCTCTTAAAGCCTGTAAAGAAAAGTCCAACTGCTCATCATTACATCCATATGCTACCACATACTCAGAATATGACGCATAAATAAAATCTCCAAAGTCATCATCTTGTTTACGCTGGTCAAGTTCAGGAGGTAGAGCTTGCAGTAAAATGTTTACAGCCTCTTTATACTCATCGGGCAGATACTTTTTCAAACTGTCACGTATGTGATAAATGCGCTCTTTGAGTTCAAGTTCAGGAAATTTACCTAAGACATCTTCTTTAAATTTTTTTGCCTCAAACAGACCATACACTTCTTTGATCTCTTGCGTGATCATTTCAACTTTATTGGCGTTAAAAAGTTCATCTTTGAGGGAAAATTTTTCTTTCATTGGCATCTTCTTAAAAAATTATAGCATTACTTCTGTGCTATTTAAATTTACTTCTATTGTATAATACACAAAACAGATAGTAAGGATCTTGATTGCCCTATGTACTGAAACAATATGACGTTAAAAAATCTGAGAAAGTCGAAGACTTCTTGGTGAATGTTGTCAAATTATCTGAAACTCTCTCCCATAGTCTCTTGAAAAAAGGTAAAATAATTGACCATAAAAAAAGACGTTTACAAAAAGGTCAAACCCTAAAGAGCGGGTACATAGAAGTCTTGGTTTTTGAAGCCATAACAAAAGGTCTAAGGCCAATTTTTCAATGTGAACACTTTGCCATATTTGACAAACCCTCAGGCTTGACAGTCCACCCTACAACACGCT
>DQVY01000191.1 GCA_015661535.1 Sulfurovum sp.
CCCATACCTATGAGGGCAAAAATGGCCTGTATGATGGCTACTCCCAGTACACCATTCACCACAGAACGAACGGTCAGAGCAGAGAGCAGTGCCCATTCATCTCCTTTGTCTCCCATGACACGACGTGAGATCTTTTTGTAAAAATCAACGGCACCTTCAGCCCCCATAAGAAAAACTGCCGCGATGATCAAAGAACCTACAAACATAAGGATGGCACTAAGCCCAGATCCTAATGCTGAGAGTATAGAACCTGCCATTTTTTTAATTTCATCTTTAAAAGGTGCTAGGGTTTCTCTTAAGTTATGTGAAGCGGAATCCCAAAATGCATAGGCTTTTGCACCAATAAGCGGCCACTCTTTTACTTTTTCTGTGGGAGGAGGAATGGTAATGTTTCCCTCTTTCATTGCATGCATAATGTGACTCGAAGACTCAAACATACTTCCCGAAAGTGTATAGGTAGGTATGATCAATGCGGCAACCGTAGCTACAGTAATTGCTATAATGATCTTTTTACGATTCCCGAAACGTTTTTCCAGACTGTCGATCAAAGGTGCAAGGGCTACCGCAATGATCATAGCCCAAATGACCATAGCCATAAAAGGTTTTGCTATCAGGTAAGAGAAATACACTACTATAGCAACCAGACCTATTCTAATAGCAATTTCTATTGCCAAACTTACCTTTTCTTCTCGCTCTTGAACCTTGTCCATTCTTTTTCCCTTTGTTTACATAAAATTTTAGTAGTTATTATAGCCAAAGAACTTGTCACAATACTGTCATTTAAGTCTATATTTTTTTAAATTTTACAAAAAGAGGATGATGATCAGAGAGTTTATGATCATTCAATACTTCTTCTTCTAATACTTCAAACCCTCTATAGAAGATGAAGTCTAACTGCTTCCCCATAAATGATTTGATTTTTCCTGTTTTCTCAAATCCTACCCTGATTAAAGAAAGTTTTTCAGCAATTTCCTGCAGTTTCATCAAACGCATATGGCTCCAGGTATTAAAGTCACCTGCCAATATCATGGGGCCATCATGGGCTTCGATCAAAGTCATAAGACGGTCCATTTCTTTGCTGTAACGTCTGTTTTCCCGAAAATTGATGGCATGCATATTGAGCATAAGCAGTGTACTTCCATCTTCAAAAAGATAGGTAGTCAACAAGATGCTTTTATGGGTGCCAAAGATGCTTTCTTTGCCCTTAGTAAGATAGGCTTTGACCTCTTTGGATGCTGCTCGGCTTACTGTCATTACCCCATAAAAATGTTTACGGAATTCCAGGTTTGCCGCAGCATCGTAAGAAAAATCCTGAAAGTTAAACACATCTTCATAATGGAAAGAGGCTTCTTGAAAAAGCATAAAAAAAAGCGCTCTCTTTTGTACTTCTTTTTCTAAAAAATAGTCAAAATGAGGATTCATTTTATTATTTTTATACACATTCCAGCACAGTAAAGAAAATGTCTCTGGTACATGTAAAGCACAGTGACCGGCACATGAAGAGTGATGAATACGTGAAGGCTTGAACATCAGAGTAGAGGAGCAAACACTTTCATCATATTTTCTAGAGCTTCACGTGCTTTTCCTGGTTTTTCCACCCCCTGAACAGAATGTTCCATGAGTCTCTTCATCCATGACTCTATGCTTTCAATAAATGCTTCAGAATATGCAAACGTCACGATCTCATAATTCAGAAAAAGACTGCGATTGTCTATATTAACAGAACCGACCATACCGCCAAGGTTGTCAAAAAGGATCGCTTTTGCATGGAGCATCTCACCCTCATATAAAACCACATCCACCCCTATGGCATCAAGCTCACGCATGTAAGGACTACGCCCAAGATCTGCGATCAGGTTATCGGAATGTTTTGGAGTAATGAGTTTTATATCCAAACCTTTATGCGCCGCAATAATGAGTGCCTGCACAATATTTTCATCGGGTACAAAATACGGTGTGACGATCCAAATACGCTCTTTACAGGCATAAATAGTTGAAAGTAAAGCTTCATACAAGGCATCCGTAGGGATATCAGGACCTGAAGGCACCACTTGTACAATATTGTCTCCTGTTGTACTTAACTCTTCTGCCCCAACATGTAATTCAAGGTTTTCATCCCCTCCTTTGGCATAATTCCAGTCATTATGAAATACTTGAAAAAAGCTAAATACAGCAGGGCCTTCAAGGTAATACATCACATCACTCCAACGTTTTCTATCACTCTTCTCACCCAAGTACTCATCACTCAAGTTCATTCCTCCGCTAAGCAATCGTTTTCCGTCAAAAAGATAAATCTTGCGGTGATTCCTAAGGTTTATATAACTCTGAAAAGGGCGAGACAAAATAGGAATAAAAAATGCCACTTCTCCTCCTGCATCTCTTAGGGATTGAAACTGTTTTTGCCATATATATGCGCGTACAGAGCCGACAACATCCAAGAGTAATTGTACACGTACACCCTCTTTTGCTTTTTTAGTTAATGCTTCCAATATCTTTTCTGTTGTCCTGTCCCGAGAAAAAATATAGGTTGAAAAAGCAATGGACTTTTCTGACTTATCTATCTCTGCTATCAATCTTTCATACGCCAAGACATCAGATGTGATAAGTTCATACTGGTTTCCTTTTGTTGCAGAGGGAATACCATTTTTTTCCAAAATATTACTCAAAGGATTGTAAGACCTAAGAGATATATGCTGATGTTCCTTATGGGTTTCATGCAGTTTAAATGTAGATTTTGTATATTTGTTCACTCTTTTTCGTATACCTATAAGAAAATAGAGAGGCACGGTAATAATGGGTATAAAAACAATGGCCAACATCCAGGAGATCATACTTGTTGGTGAACGTTTCTGATACAAGATATGTGCCACGGCAGAAAAAAGGAGTATGCCTCCGATGGTAATAACCAGGTACCCTAAGATCCAATGCATCGGTGTAGTTTCTATACTTAACCCTTTACGTTCTTTTATAATCTTGTCTATAAGTATACTATATTAGATTAATATTAGGGTATTGAGAAAATAATCCAAACTATAAGTTTCCCTACAGATTTACTCAATTATATAATGGTTAATCATCTATTTTCCAACCATTTATTATTATTTGTTATACTTCAGTTAAGAAAGAAGTTAACCTCTTTCACACGATGTCAAGAGTCATTTTACTCCTTGTCCAAAATTGTAAAACTTCCTTGTTGCACTCTTGGCTTCGTTCTTACTTCTAACACAATATCCAAATCATATCATTATATATCTTACTACTTTTATATCTTATTGTTTACATTTTAAGAGGAAAAGAATTGAAACATTTAGAGAAAATCAAAAAGAGGTATTTAGAAGCGACAAACAAGGAAATTCATAAAAAACAAGGAAGTATGAAAAAAAGTCGCTTCTAAGTAGTACGGTTGCTAAGAGAAAACAAGGAAGTGCGTCATTTCGGACAAGAAATAAAACAAACTCTTAACATCGTGTGAAAGATCTCTCTTTCATAATACTAGTATAACAGTAAGAGATGTATGGTTAGACAATTAAACATTAACAATGGGTAATTCACCCTTTATAGTTCTTCTTTCATTACCTCAGTGTCGACTATCTCTTCATCAAGATTATTCTCTGTATTGTCTTGCATAAAGGGGAGTTGATGTAACTTTGTGGTGGCATAATGGTCTTTTTCCAATTCTAAGATCGCAAGTTGATTTTCCAAGTCTGAAATATGTTGGCGTTTGGGCTCTAGCCTTAGCATCATATTGAGATGTTCCAACTCATCATTAAGATGTTTTGCCTCCACTTCGTCTATCTCAACAAGGATCTCTAAAAGCTCTTTCTCTTTCTGTCTAAGGAGTTTTCTGTACTCAGACTGCTCCAATATCGCTGCATACTCAGATTTTAGTTCTTCTATTGATTTTATTTTTTGTTCAAACTTCGCATTAAAGCGTTCTAGAAGTTTTTCTTCATGATGCATGTGCATTTTTAAAATACGTAAATTTTCCTCCTCTTTTTCATTCTCATAAGATGCATGTTCTATCTCTTTTTTGAGTCTGTTAATGTCTAGGATATATCGGCTGAGCCCATCTTCATAAGTCATTGCACTCTGCTGATAATGTCTTATAATGTCATCTGCAGCTATGCTAAGACCATTTTGCACAAAGGTCACCTCCTTGTTTTGCGATGTATTTTCTTTATGCTCTTCTGACATACGCTTCTCCTCTATAAGCTAATACCGGCACGTTCCAAAAGCTTGGCTCTTTTGGCTTGCTGTGCTACTATCATGCTTACAACTTGGTTTTTCGTGCCCTCTTTTGCCTTGGTTTCAAGTGTCTCAATACTGTGCTGTAAGGCAAGTATTGTTTTTTCATCTTCATGTGCTTTTGCATTATGTCTATGCTCATTCTCTGCAGAAATTTGACGTAGATATTTGATCTTCTCTTCTTTCTCTTCTAAGATTAGCGTTTTACTTTCAAGTTCTTTTTTATAGCGCCAAAGTACAACCAGCAATACCACAATAATAAGAAGCGCGACAGGAAGCAAATATTTTATATTTTCCATACTTTAATATCCTTCAAACAGGTTTTTTAAATTATAGCAAAAAAGTACCTTATACTCACACTCTAAACACAACTTTGTTATACTACATGAAGGAAAAGGGACTATATTGGGAAAAGGATTTACACTTGCAATTTAACGAATACTTACGAAAGTGCCGAGAGGATACACATCTCACACAAGATGAATTGGTGAGTGAATTGTACTATTATGATGACAGTTTTGTCGGCTTGAACGGAAGTACGCTTAGTAAGTGGGAGAGAGGTGTCGTAAAACCCATCGCTTCCAAACAAGTCAATATTTTAAAATACTTTCAAAACAAAACAAAACTTGCCCTTCCCTGCTGGAGTGACTACTCCGTTGAAGAGTCAGAAGAGATGATCTGTAAAGTGGGAATGAAAAACCTTTTAGGTAAAAGTAAAGAGCTGGTCCTCAATTTTCCTGAAAAAATGATAGGTACAGATGATCTTCGGGTACTTCAATTACGAAATTCTGAAATGATCGACAAGATCATTGATATCAACATTGACTTAGACAAAGGTTTTAACCATAAATTCACAGACTTGCTGCCTGAACAATTTAAAGAATGGGCACAGCACCCTTCTAACTCTTTTTTCTTTTGTGAGTATAAAACACAATTTTTTGGTCTTCTTTTTACACTAAGACTGAAACCAGATACCTTTGAGAAGATCATGGATCTGGAGATCAAAGAAAAAGACCTTACAATAAATGATCTGGCCTCTTTTGATGAAATGGGTTCAAACTACATCATCTCCTTTTTTGCCATGAATGAAAAAGTAGCCTCCATGCTTTTTATACGTTATTATGCACATCTCATTGCCAATCAGAAAAATATTGCAGAAGTAGGTTTTGCCACCATGATGGATGATGCAAAAAAGCTCTCTTCAAAAATGAATTTTAAAAAACATGTTACAAAAAAACTTGAAAATGGATTGACACTTGAAACCTACAGAAATGCTCTCCCACATTTTTTTGCTACCGAAGA
>DQVY01000207.1 GCA_015661535.1 Sulfurovum sp.
CCACTGTCACCACTGTCGCATCAGAAGCATGGTAAATGGCCAGAAGTGTAATGTCTTTAATGCTCCCAGCAGTTTTTCGTGCAGGAATAAGGGTTGGCGCAGAGGCTTTGTTTGGAGTTAATTTTACCCGGTAATAGAGTGCTTTTGCACCCTTGTCCTGCGTATATGTAACACCCTTGGCAGGCAAAGCCCATACTTCAATGATAAACCAGAAGATCTTGACCGCAATCAATACAAACAGGAGTATCCAAAGATATTTGACAAATGCCGGCTTAAAAAGATGTTTCATAGATCCATCCTTTCTCTGATTTTTGCAGTTTGGGCTGCAACATCTGAATATGCTTACTCTCGTTAAAGTCCAAATAGACGTTTCTCTCTTTTAAGTCTATGCTTCCCTGCATCGCACCAAAAGAGCCCAAAGCTTCCACAGAGAGAGAAAAAGGATCCAACAGAGAGTGTCGGAACAAGGCTTCCTCTGTCTCTTTGGGTACCATGTGCTTCAAAGAGTCATCTATCTCCACTCCCTTTACTTCTATACTGGAATAAAAAAGAAGGGTAAAGATAGTGACCTCTTCAATACTCGCAATAGGTATACCTTTCACATATACACTTACATTTTTAAGCTCCAGGGTAAACAAGCCCTCCTCTGCAGATGCTTCATTCAGTGCAATGTCCTGTGTATGCAGCTGCTCTTCCAGCTTATAATAAATGGCAACTTTGGGCATAAGTGCGATGAGAGCGAACCAGGTGATCAGACAGAGGGTCAACACATATTTTACCATTGACATTTGAACTCCAGATCATAAGATGTGCCAACATTTTGTATGTCAAGCTTTTTGATGGATATAGGTAAATTTAAGATCTTTGTCACCAGGGTATTGAGTTCTTTGTCTGTCAAACCTTTATATGAGGCGGTGATTTTTTTACTTTTTTTGTTCCAACGTACTTTTTCTGCAGGGATCAACATTTTCAGTGTATTGATTTTTTGTGTTGCTTTTTTATCTGACCAGATCTTTTTAAGGGCAATGACCTCTTTTATCTCTTCCATCGCAACTTTTGATTGAAGCAGTGCCTCCTGCTGAGAAGTAACTTGTGCATGCTTATAGAGGTATCCTGTAAGCATAAAGACAAAAGCCATAAGAACAATAAGTTCGTTTTGGTATCGTTTCCAACTCATAGGGCACCTTCTATTTTCAGCTCATATCCTCTGGAGACATTCACGGTCTTAAAGTGATGTTTCTTTGCCAGCGCTTTTAAGCGTTTCAATACCTGTGCATCTTTACAAGAGAAATGTACAGAAAAGCTTTTGTCATTCATGGCAAAGGCTTTGAGAGTTACCCCTTTAAAGATCATCCCCGATAAGGTTTTGATAATGTCACGTTTTTTACGTTCCAGAGTGTCAAGGGTTTTATATTTGGAGATAATACTGTCTCGCGTATATTTACTTGTCAAAGAAGGATAGTCTTCGAGCAGTTCCTCTATTTGCATTTGTATCTCTTCTGTCGTTTCGCTATATCGTGACCCTTCCACAAAAAAGAGAAAAGAAAGAAGTATAAAAATAGTGGAGAGTATCACTGTTTGTTTGCGTGTCAAAAGTGACCCGTACGCACTGTGCAGGACAATGCCTTTTTTAGGGGTAAAGCTCTCATCGAAGACAAGAGAGAGGGATTCATCCTGGTCTAAAGCCGTTTTCGGGATAACCACCACCACATTCTCCAGAACAACAAGGGCTTCATTTTCACCCAAAGCCAGAGGAGAGACAAAATGCTCTACCGCCTGCTGTGCAAAAAAGAGCATGGAGACATGCGCCAGATCAAAGCCCTTCTCTTCTAAAAAAGTGCTGATCGTTTCGAGGTCATAGGCAAGAAAAACCCATTGTTCCTCTTCTTTCCAGACCATGTACTCATACGCCTTGCCCCCTTCCAGCAAGCCGTCAAAAAGTGAGGGTGCTATACGTTTTGCCTGATAGGCGTACCGTACAGGCAAAGGCTCTTTTTTAAGGGTATAGAACTGAGGGCTGAGCATTACATTGACATCTTCGGTCAAATCTACCTTTTTCATGGCAGAATGTACCAAGATCAATGCTTTATTCTTTCCCATAAAATTCAAAATGTTTCGCCTCGCCTTCACTGTATTCAAATCTAAACCTGTAGTATGCCTCATCAAGTGCATAGCGTACAGAGCATTGTGTTTCTTCTAAGAATTCTTTACCGACCAAAAGCATTTTTCTCTGCGCATAACTGCCGCCATTTGTGTTGACAAATGTTTCAAGCGAAGTTCTGTCAGGGACCGAAGCCCACTCTTTTACGGTAGACAGGTCCATGGAAAAAAGATAGGCAATAAGTTCTGGCGAACTGTACTCCCCATCTATTTTGTCAGATTTTCGGGAAAAAGAAAAATACTTTTCCCAAGGTACCCTGCCTATTTCAGGGTCATCTACTTCAAATTGATAACGACTCACGATCTCTACAAATTGTTGGTAAGATATAATACCCTTTTTTTGGTGAAGTCTACTTTGATTTTGTGTACTGTATTGATCTTTGTCCCCCATCTCTTCATAAAGAAGTTCAAGCAGTCGTCCCGGGTCTTCTATGCTGTACTCCTGTGCCAACATCTCAAAAAGTTCCTGTGCGACATTGACACGTGCCTGGTTTTTGGCGTTTGTCGTTAAGCCCAGCCAATTGATGTTGACTCCTTTGTTCAAAGCTTCGCACTTCAACAGAAGCGAAAAACGTCCATCCTCTGTACCAAGAGGTAAAACGGTTCCGTAGAGCACTGAGAAAAGTGTTTTTTTCTCTTTGATCCCCTTGAAGATCGTGGTTATATCGGCATAATAGAGGTCTGCCTGTATGAGTGCTTTTGTATTGCTTGCATCTTGTTGTACTTCTTCAAAATAACTCAACAAAACCATGGTAAGTGCTATGATCACAGACAAAACAGAGAGGGTGATCATCAGGGCAAAGCCTTTGTGATGTTTAACATGTGTCTGTATCTGTTCTGTTTTATCCATCTAAAAGCTCTATTAAAGTAAAATTTCCTGTTTAAGAAGTGAATATTATATCAAAACAAGCAAAGGATTTAGCGTGCAGAAACAAAAAGAATTAAGAGCAGGTTTTTCCCTGATAGAGTTACTCATCGTTATTGTGATCCTTGGCGGTCTTGTTGCTGTTGTGGCACCGGGTCTGATGGATGCCGCAGATGAAGCAAAAAGAGATACAGTCTGTCTAAAAATGCATGATCTGAAAAAACGCCTTGACATGTTCAAACTGGACAATGGTGCCTACCCTGATACAGAAGAGGGATTTGCCGCACTTTTGGCAAACCCAGATGCAGACAAATACCCAAATTATCGTGCAAAACCTTATTTAAAAAAATTGCCCAAAGATTCATGGAAAACACCATTTCTTTATATCAAAAAA
>DQVY01000106.1 GCA_015661535.1 Sulfurovum sp.
AATCTTTATATATTTGTGCTAAATACTTTCTATAACACCTATTATTTGATATACTAATACATCAATAATGCTTTACCGGCTTATACTCATTTAAGTATAGGGTAAATTTCGATAAAATAATGGATAAATGTAGATCATGAATATATTATAAAGGAAATAGATGATTTTTATCGATGAGATCGTAGCAACAGAAGTAATGGACAGTAGAGGTAATCCTACAGTAAAAGTAACAATAAGTTTGAGTGATGGAACTGTAGAGAATGCTATTGTACCTAGTGGGGCAAGTACAGGTAAGAGAGAAGCACTTGAGCTGCGTGACGGCGGTGACAGATATATGGGCAAAGGTGTACTCAAGGCCTGTGAAAATGTAAATGGCGCTATTTGTGATGCACTTGTAGGCTTGTCTCCTTTTAACCAGGCAGAGATCGATTTGACGATGAAAGAAGTGGATGGTACACAAAACTACGGGAATCTTGGTGCAAATGCTGTATTGGGTGTTTCTATGGCTGTAGCACGTGCTGCGGCAGCGAGTATGAAAATGCCTCTGTACCGCTATCTCGGTGGGGCAAATGCCGTGGTTATGCCTGTGCCAATGCTTAATATCATTAATGGTGGCGAGCATGCAAATAATTCGGTTGATTTCCAGGAGTATATGATCATGCCTATCGGTTTTGACAGGTTTTCTGAAGGCCTTAGAGCATGTGCCGAAATTTATCATAACCTTAAAAAGATCATTGATGAGATGGGCGAGAGTACCGCAGTGGGTGATGAGGGTGGATTTGCACCAAACCTCTCTTCCAATGAAGAACCTCTTGAAGTTATTGTCAAAGCGATCGACAAAGCGGGGTACAAAGCCGGTGAACAAATTGCGATTGCCTTGGATGTCGCTGCTTCTGAATTGTTGAATGACAAAGGTCTCTATGTTTTAAAGTCTGAAGGCAGAGAGTTGACCTCTGAAGAGTTGACTGCTTATTATGCTGATATGTGCAGTAAGTATCCTATTGTGTCTATAGAAGATGGATTGGGAGAAGATGACTGGGCAGGTTGGAAACACTTAACGGAAGTACTTGGAGATAAGGTGCAACTTGTGGGGGATGACCTCTTTGTGACCAATGTAGCTATTTTAACAGAGGGTATTGAAAAAGATATTGCAAATTCTATTTTGATCAAACCAAATCAGATCGGTACAGTGTCTGAAACGATGCAAACAGTACGTCTTGCACAACGTTCTGGATATACCTGTGTGATGTCTCACCGTTCTGGTGAGAGTGAAGATACTTTCATCGCAGATTTTGCCGTGGCTCTGAACACAGGTGAGATCAAGACCGGTTCAACGGCAAGATCTGATAGAATAGCGAAATATAACAGATTACTTGAAATTGAAGCAGAATTAGGTCAGTTTGAGTATTTAGGTGCGTCTCTTTTTACAAAGTAAAAAGGTATAAGTCATGACAGATATGAAAGAGAAAGAAAGTATAGCGGGTTTTTCACTAAAAACATTTTTGGTGACAGCTATTGGTATTCTTCTTTTTGGTATCTATGTAGGTGTTTTGATGTATGGAGAGAACTCACTAACTGTTTTAAATCAGTTAAAAGAGAAAAAGCTTAGCTTGTCCCTTGAAGATAAAGCGTTAAAAATTGAAAATCAAAAACTCCAAAAAGAGTATTTTGAATTAAAACAGTTAGAACCTAAGGAGTAAAGTATGAAACAATATCTATTGGTAGGAATTGCGTTATTATTTGTGAGTGCAAATGCATCTTTAAAAGAAGATTTTGCACAAATGGATCGTGAAGAAGCAAAATTGCTTAACGAGATGAGAAAGGCTGCTTCATTAAATGATGACATTGATGATGAAGAAGAGGAAACTGAGACTAAAAATGAACAGGAGACAATGCCTGCCTCAGCAAAAGAAGACAATGATGATCTGGATGAGCCGGAAGAATCAGCTGCCCCAGAAAATAGAGAAGAGACCATTCTTAAGAATGCTACTGAAGAGGTAGAGGAAAAAGAGAAAGCGCAAGATGCTGTTTCTGATAAGTTAGCCATTATCAAAGAAGAGATGGCGTCGATTGATGCTGCTTTTGAAAAAAGCAAAGAAGCACGCTTAAAAACTGAGATCGAAGCTAAACAAGCAGAGATCATCGCAGTAAAGAAGGCTCAGGAAGAAGCTGTCAAAGCACAACGTGAAGCAGAAAAAAGAGAAGTAGAAGCATACGAGAAGAAAAGAGCGGAGAAACTTGCCGAAGAGGCAGCAGCAAAAGCCGCATTAGAGAAAAAACAATTGGCACAAAAGGCGCTTGAAGAGAAAGCACTAAAAGAAAAACAAGCTGCCGCAAAAGTGACAAAAGAAACACCTGCTGAACCGAAAGATAAAGTGACAAGTACGATCGGTGATATAAATGTGACACGAGAATTGGAAGAGAAAACTAAAATTGCAAATGAAGAGTATGAAAAAGCAGTAAAAGAGATGCAGGAAGAAGATTAGTTTTGGAGAAGAGAGAAGACCCTAAGTGTGATCTTTTCTTCTCGCCTGTAATATTTTAATTGTTGTCATTGAGATCAATATCTCAAAAATACTTGCCAGGATCAACTGATAATAAGTCAATAGATCTAATAATTTTGTTTCATAGCCAATCGTTGCAACAGCAACAAGAAGGGTAAGCGGCATGGAAAGTGAAAGTGCTATCAGCAGCGCATCTTTTGCTCCGGCTATACCTCTAAATACAATGGCTGCAAAGACTCTGGAAGTAATCATCAAGACGGTAATAAGCAGTGCCCCCGACACCACCCCTTCAAGGGGGAGCGCTTTTAGATCAAATGATGCCCCTACATGGATAAAGAACAGGGGAACCAAGAATCCAAATCCAAGACTTGACATTTTCTCTTCCAGTTTTTTCTCATGATGGAAAAATGCTGATATCGCAATACCTGCGATAAATGCCCCTAAGGCCAACTCTAACTCTAACGCAAGCATGATTGCGATCAAAATAAAGAAGAGAGCCATGGAAAGACGTATATCTTGAGAAGAGGTATCTACTTTGGGGACTAAAATACTTTTTAGTTCAGGATACCACCAGAAAAGTAAGTGTAAAACCTTGTAAAGCAGATAAATGACAAAAATAAATAAAAGCAGATAGCTTATTTTGACAATGAGATCTATACTGAACCCGGTTATGGTAGCCACATCAAATACAGTCAGTGCTGCGATACTGGCAATCTCTCCCAAGACACCGGCAATAAAAGCCAGTTTTATCCAAGGTTCTTCTTTCCCGTATACTTTAGAGAGTGATGCGAGTAATCCTATGGATATTAAGGGCATAGAGATAATGACAATGGCATTCAGGTCAAAAATAAAGCCAAATACCAGCGAAAAAATAACCATAAATAAGAGAAAAAGCATCGATTTTTGTATAACTGTCTTTGGACTGTTCGTAATTTGTTTTAAATCAACTTCCATACCGGCCAAAAACATAAGGTAGAGGAATCCAATCTCCGCAATAAGGTCAAAATATTGGTTGTGACCTATAAGTCCAATATAGGCGACTATGGCCCCCAATATGATTTCAACCGGAGGGATGGGGAGACGCAATGCTTTTGAGACAAAGGGACTTCCCCAAATAAGTAAAGAGAGGGTAAGTATAAGGGTGATATTAGTGTGTATCACAACTTGTGGCTACCTCATAGCCTAGGGTATCGAGCATTTCTCTGTCTGAGGAGATCTCAATACCAGGGGTTGTTAAGTAATTTCCTATGACCATAGCATTTGCACCAGATTCAAACATGAGAGACTCTTTCCCGTTAAATAAAAGTTCACGTCCTCCTGCAACCATAAGGAGTTTATCTTCCCCTAAAAGTCTACGGGCTTTTTTGATGATAGCTATAGCCTCATCAAGCTCAATATTCCGTGTCTTGATAGGAAGGGCAGGGTTGGGATGGTAAAAATTAAGCGGTGTTGACTCAGGGGAGAGTGAGGCGATAGCATCAAGCAGAGAATCCCTGTCTTCTTTTGTCTCTCCCATACCAAAGATCCCGCCGGAGCAGAGAGCCATGCCGACAGACTTGACATTTTCGCAGGTTTCATAACGCTCTGACCAGGGGTGGGTAGAACATATGTCTGCATAATAGCGTTCTGAAGTCTCCAAGTTATGGTTATAACTGTCTATACCATTGTCTTGCAGATATTTGAGCTGCTCTTTTGTGGCTGTTCCGTTACAGGCAATAAGATTCAGCCCTTCCACCTCTGCTTTGATCGCATGGGCTGCACGGGCAACAAAGTCTACTTTTTTATCATCCAGACCTTTACTTGCAGTCACCAAACAGTAGCCTAAGGCACCATGTGATCTAGCTACTTTTGCTTCTTCGACTATTTGGGAGATCTCTTTAAATTTATACCGTTCAATGTCTGCATGGTAACGTACTGATTGGGTACAAAAT
Organism: Sulfurovum sp.; assembly: GCA_015661535.1. GTDB lineage: Bacteria > Campylobacterota > Campylobacteria > Campylobacterales > Sulfurovaceae > Sulfurovum. Next base: position 4,436 of record DQVY01000106.1, read on the forward strand.
TTACAGTCTTCTGCACAAGTACCTGAGAGAATGTTGTTAATGGCACAGAGAAATATTTGTTTAGACATGATCAGGCATCCACTTTTGTTTTACACTTGAAACATTCATAGACCGTACCACTTTTAAGGGTTTTGATTCCCATGGTGTAGTCACACTCCGGACATTTTTTGTCTACAGGCTCAAAGTTGGCAATAAATTTACATTTTGGATAATTGACACAGCCAAAGAATTTTCCTCGTTTGCCTTCTCTTTCTTGAAGTTTTCCTCCACACTCAGG
>DQVY01000064.1 GCA_015661535.1 Sulfurovum sp.
AGGTGCATTAACACAGAAAGAGCTTAAACGCTATAAACCTTTAAAAGCTAATGAGGGTAGAGCATTGAAGTCATTAAGAACAGCCAAACTTAATGATGTTCATTTGGCAAATCCTGTGAAATATTTTGATATCAAAAGGTATGATAGGTATGGAAAATATGAAACAGGTTGGACTTTTGATATGGCAGCATATAAAAAACTCTCAATACGTGACCAAAAAAAGATTCGTTCTCCTAAACGAATCAAACCTCATAGTCCATTTTGGAAAACCTATACTTTAGATGCTGTGGAATCAGGGTACTACAATTTGCATTATGTGGATAATAGTTCAGGTATTCATACGATAGCATCACGTAAAAAACTCTTAGATTTTTTAGGCAATATAGATACAGCTGCCGAGTTGAGTATGGTACTTCTTGGTAAAGCAAGTGGAAAAATACGATATAAAAAAATAGGAAATCTTTATGTTATTCGTATACATGATGTGAGTTATGCAGATTGTGATGGATGTGGAGAGCCTGCATGTACACTCTTTGTGCAGCATATGATAATGGATAGTAGAGGTAATGTACTTATAAACAAGACTGTTTCTGAAAAGAATTTTAAGAGTGAAAAAGCGTGTAGTAAATTATAGGAAAAATAATGAAACAATACATAACTGTGATAATAATGCTGATATATACACAAATATATGCACAAAATACCATAACTTTTGGTAAAACAATGTATCAAAATAAAGCCTTCACTACTAAAGACAAGCGTATCTTTGATGCAGATAAAGAGGGGTCACGCGTTTGGCGATGGAGTAAGGCTCAAAATTATTGTAAAGATCTAAAACTTGATGCTTATGATGACTGGAGGGTTGCGAGTCAAAAAGAGCTTCAAGCCATAATGACTAAAAAACCTTCTGCTAAAGGACTGTTCGTTAGATCTACTTTTGCTTCTACTATGCCTGCTACAGGTGGGAAGTATGATAATGTCTGGATGTGGACAAGAGACAGTAAGTCATCTAAACTGGGTGCCTTTGTGAACTTTAAAAAGGCAAAGAGTGGGAAAGCAGATAAGAGTTACAAGGGGTATGTACTCTGTACAAGGAATGCTAAAGTCACAGCCAATACTACTAAAAAAACCACATGCAAGGGCAATTCCAGGCAAGAGTTAACCTACAGTAGAGATTGGGTTAAAGCTTGGAACACCTGTTCGGGATATACTGCACTTAAAAAAGACGGATCTCTTTGGCAGTTTGGAAAAGTGGGAGAGTGTGGTTGGGGGAAGATTACTCCTTTTGATCCTCAGACAGGTAAGGCAATATATAAAGAGAAAACTATTTACACCCTAAAACCTAAAAAAATAGGGAGTGGTTTTACCGGAGCCAAGATCATTAATGGCGGGTATCGTCTCTATGCTATCAAAAGAGATGGAACACTTTGGGGATGGGGTGAAGGATTGGGCACGGTTCCCAGAAAACTGAGCAAAAGTCACAAATGGTTAGATTTTGGTATCAGGTATGCTGGTAACGGATGCTGTGGCTATGATGTCGGGTTAAGAAAAGACGGTACGCTTTGGCGTTTTCCCGAATTTTTTGACTATACAAAAAAGGGTTCTGTGCCAAAGTTGAAGAAAATAAGCCGATTTAATGATTGGAAGAAGGTCGTTCTTGGCTGTTGTGCTATCTATGGACTGAGAAAAGATGGTCCACCCTGGAAATCTTTTGAAGAGCAGGGTAAAACAGTTTTTAAAAGACATAAGCTTAAAAAGAAGTCGTATGACGGAGATATGGATCTCTATCCATTTCTTACATCAAAAATGGCTAAAGTGCAAGCTGGAACAATTTATAGCCCTTCATCTAACATTATAAAAATAAAGGTAAAAAAAGATGGAACACTTTGTCTTTTGCCTATGAAGGAATAGATGAAGGTATTAAAGGTGCTTCTGGAATTATTCTTTCTGCCAAAAATTCCTATTTTGGCACTTTTTTGTCATATTATTATGTTAAACTTAATTCAAATTAATGTTATAAAAAAGGGGAAGGTGAAATGAAGAAAATGTTATTGGGTTTTGTGTTGGTTTTGGCAACACTGTTTACGTCTGTATGGGCAGAGAATAATCCTAGAGCGGTCATCATATTTGATGCGAGTGGAAGTATGTGGGGGCAGATAAACGGTGTCACTAAAATAGAGATAGCCAGAGATGCGTTAAAAAATGTCGTAAAAGAGTGGAATCCTTCTGTGGAATTGGGCTTGACTGTGTATGGACATCGTTCAAAAGGTGACTGTAATGACATAGAAAGCATCATTCCCGTAGGAAAAGTAGATAAAAACAGGGTGATTAGAACGGTAATGGGTATTAAGCCAAAAGGGAAAACGCCCATTAGTCGTTCTTTGCGTAAAGTGGCAGAAGAGATCAAGTACACCGAAGAGAAAGCAACGATCATACTTATTTCAGACGGTAAAGAAACTTGCGACCCTGACCCTTGTGGTACGGCTAAAGAGTTGGAAGCACAGGGGATAGACTTTGTGACACATGTCATCGGGTTCAATGTTGACAAAAAAACAAGCCAACAATTAGAGTGTATTGCTGATGCTACGGGTGGGGAATATTTTTCTGCTAAGAATGCTGCGGCACTGAATGAGGCTATGAAGGTCATCGCTAAAAAGGTTGAGGTGGTTGAGGAAAAGCCGGAACCTAAGCCTAAAGTGAAAAAGCTTAATCATACTGTAGAAGTTTCTGCCTCAGAAAAAGAAGGTGGTAAATGGGTTGCTGCATACAATAGTATCTATGAAGATGAAGATGGTAAAGCAGGAGAACTG
>DQVY01000118.1 GCA_015661535.1 Sulfurovum sp.
AAAATCAGATTTATTCCATGCACCTGGAATATTGAGTAATATCTTCGCATTTTCATCAATGAAAATAAAGGTAGGCGTTACTGCAGCTTTTAGCTTTAAAGGTAAGGCATGTGTAGAAATATCAATAGAAACAGGAATAAAATCTTTTTCAATAGCTTTTACGATGTCATCTTCTATCATCACTTCACGCTCCATTTTACGACAATAATGACACTCTTTAGTCATGACTTTTATCATAATGATCTTATGCTCTTTCTTTGCAAGATCCAATGCTTTATCAAAACCTTCGTACTTGACACTCTTTGTTTTCACTATTTTTTCATCAAAATCATAGAGATATATGCCTATAACTTCAAGTTCATCCTCTGTAACTTTTCCCTTTAATGATGGCATGGTCTTAAAATGTTGCATCACATCATCTAAACATACACTTTTGTCTCTGTCTGGATAGTTAACATAATCTGCCATAAAAGCTGTCACTTCTAAACGGTGTATCTCTTCATCACCTTTAGGTTCCCCTATACGTTGTTTAAGTCTATAGGAAAGCTGGTTTAATGTTGGGGCTTTAAGTTTTAATTGTGTGTTGTTTGTATCTAAAAAGTTTTCTTTTAATTTTGACATTGGAATAAATGGTGTATGGCAAGAAACGCAATACTTATCAAAAAGTGATTTCCCCTCATTTCCAAATAAAACGATTATGCTAAAACAGGCCAATAGAACTACTTTCACTCTTCTTCATCCTCCATCATTTCTAATTCACTATAGGCATCCAATACATTACGAACATGGAGCACATCATAGAGTTTCATCTCTTTATACTTTGGCATAATGACTTGTTTACTCACTTCTTCCATACCTATATCATCATCCAAAGCTTTTAAAACTTCTTTTTTGAGTTCTGTCAAATATTCTTTAAAGTTTTTACTACTTCCTGCATCTGTCTGAAAACCATGACCTGAAACAATAACTTCTGCACCATAAGCATCTATCTTTTCAAGTGTAGCTAAAGAACCCAACAGTGACCCATCACGTAAAGAGGTAAGACGTCCGTTAAAAACCAGATCTCCTACAAAAAGTGTCTTTTCTTTTGCCAACCATATCACTAAATCACCCTTGGTGTGGGCTACTTTCTCTAATTGTTTTATTTCAAACAATTTCTCCCCTACTTTTAAAGAGAGGGTATCATCAACTATTGTATCTAAATCAACAATGCTTGTTTTACCATAAAGCACATTTCCTAAACTTCTTTGCATCCGTGTTTCCATACCCGTAACCACATTTTGTTCATAGGTTCGTGGACCTATCAGCAAAGCACCTTTACTTTTATAAAAACTGTTACCCAACCAATGGTCATCATGATCATGCGTATTAAGAACATACTTTACCGGGATTTTTGCTATTTTCTGCATTTGTTCATATGCTTGAGAAGCATAGTTATAAGTAGGACCACTATCGATGACAACGAACCCTTTTTGTGTTTGGACAAAACATGTATTTACCATATTCCCGGCATTTTTTTTAGAAATATTTTCTAATTTTCCAAAAAAGCAATAGCTATCCACTGCCACCTTTATAGGTAACAGTTGATAATCGAATGCATGCAAGGAGACTGCTAAAAAGCAATATATAGTAAATCGATACATCAATTAAAACATATAATTGAATTCTAAACGGAACTCATCATAGGACCAGTCTGTTTTATAACTGGTAGTACTACCTGGCTTAAGTATATTATTGTCCGCCATTACTTTTCCATAACGCATTCTCATTTGAAGATCAGGCGTAATATTTGTCCATGTGTCTATGTGGATAACATTAGAATCTGCTGGCACATTTTTACTGTCATCAAAATCTTGGACAGCATAACGGATACTTGCCTTCCATGTAGGGTTAAACTTGTAGACTGCTCTAATCATGATTGTTTCAGTATTTGAAAACCAGTTATATTGTGCCATCGCTCTTGTAAATCCACCAGTAGGAAAGCCTCTCCATGGAGCAATAATATCTGCTTCATCTGCCACTTTTGAATACCCTAGTCTAAAGAAACCTTTTTTCTTAGGCATCAAAAGATCAAGTCTTGCATTAAATAAATTTGTATCTAATGAACCATTTACACTTGGATTGTATCCGGTTAGATTTCCACCTAATGCATTACTATTACCAGCAATAGCTCCACCACCATCATCAAACTGCATAAAGTGACGGATACCTGGTCGTACTGCCCAACCAGAGTCAGATACTGGTATTTTATAGTGTGCTTCAATAACAAAGTCTTTTAATACACCTGGAATTTGAAGGTAACTTCCTGTTAATTTCAAGTTTTTTACATATTTAGTTGTAATATCAGCCAAATACATATTGTTATCAGGACTTTTCCCTGCAGCTATAAAGTTATTATAATTTAATCCTTTATGTTTACCAGCATCATCATTGTTATTCCAGCTTTCACCAGCACCATCTTTAAATGTAATGACATCATGAGCATTTTCATGATCTCTTAGTTTTTGTTTGCCGAACCAAGCCACACGTGCTTTTGTTTTTTCAGCGACTTTTACTCCTACAGAAATACCATCAAAAGTGTTAGGAATCATTTTTGTATCATTTGATTTGGTAAATACTGATTCAAAAAGTTGACGACCGGCTTTAACATTTACTGTTTTATTGTTATATTCAAGGTATGCTTGACCCAATGCAGCTATACCATAACTACCTGTTTTCTTTACTTTATAACGACTAAAAGTATCTTTCCCTGATTTTGACCGCCCCGCATCTAAATCATCCGGTCTCCAAAATTCTGGATTGAGTGAGCCATAATAGCCCATAGTAAAACTGAACCCATTCAAGGCCGCAGATTTATAGATAAGACTACCACCCATACCCATATTTTTATCTGCTGCATTAGAAAGACCATTTGCAGGTGAGGTATCTGACCATTCCCAATAGAAAGTATTTGTTCTTAATCTACCATAAAATATACCTTCAGAAAATAGATCATGAATATTGTCTACACTTCCTGGTAAAACATTGTAGTTTAATGTCATATTACCATTGAGTGTTCTCTTTGGCTTATCTGCTTTCTCAAGCATAATAGGTTCAGTTGGTACAATGTCACCACCTGCCATAAGCCCTGTATTTAGTATTAACGCTGCTGCAGTTGCTACTCCAATTTTAATTCTTTCTTGTATCATTTCTTCTCCTTGTTTTGAATAGATATTTTTACTTTTAGAAATACCATTTTAGATACTTCTAACCATAACAATAGTTTTGCTATACTTAAAAAGTGATTTTTAATCACTAACCAAAAGTGCCCCGCCCACCTCAAATATAAGAGACTTACAATGATTTCAATTAAGGGGACGAGGCACGGTTTAAATTAGGAACACGTTGCCCCTTTTGTCGGGCATCCACAATCCATGTCTAATATTTTCACATTAGATTCTAATGGTATGTCAATAACCTTTTTCTTCCGAATATAATCACTCACGACTTCATATACTGGGCGTATCGCTTTTTCATCTAAGTTTTCACCTACATTTTGTAAGTTTCCACCCCATGATGAAACACGATATGTCTTTTTCATATCGATGGGTTTACCACCGATCATAAAGTCAGATATACGTTTTCCTGATGGTGCAGAAATTTTAATACTGTAACTGGCACCTGTGATTCTACTCATATCTCCCCCTTGTTGTAAAAGTGGGTTAGCGTTAAACACATTATCTGCAATATCTTCCATAAGTTTGAAGATCACTTCACCTTTGAGGTCAAATGTATACACTTCCGGGTAAGTGATCGCTGTCATTTCATAGACATTGTCTTTTAAAATATCTCCGCCAGGAAGAACCGTCGTCCCCCATCTATAGCCAGGGTTAAAGTTAATGTCTGACTTCATCTCTGCTTCTATAGCTTGACCTATAAGCGCATCAAAAGTAGAATAGAAAGTATCTCTTTTATAGAGTAAACCTTTTGTTGTACCAAGTACTTCATTGAGTTCTTTATTGTATGGTTTGTACCATTTTTCTACCAAATCTACACCTGCCTTATCAGCAGGGATGAGATTAGAGGCAACAGGAATCAATTTGAAGTTATAATCAACCACTTTTTTGTCTTTGATGTCAATGTCCAATCTACCTACATATTTACCATGACTTCCAGAGATTAAAATAACCGTGTCATTTACAATGATAGGCTCTGGGCTAGGATCATGTGTATGACCACTTAAAATAAAGTCAACACCTTTTACCTTCTTCGCTAGTTCTTGATCAACCGAGAAGCCATCATGACTAAGCACTACAATACAGTCTACTTTTTTCTCTTTACGAAGCATATTGACATACTCTTGTAAAGACTCATGACGCAATGCGAAACTCCATCCTTCAGTAAACTTTTTAGGGTTTGCTGTTGACGTAAACGGGAAAGACTGCCCTATGATACCTATCTTCGCTCCACCTATTTCTTTTATACTATAAGGGGGGAATATAAGCTCTTCAAAATCATCTGAGAAAGGATCATTATCTATGACATTTTGAGAAATAAATTCTGCGTCCATTTTCCCTATGAGCTCATGTACACGTTCTTTACCATAGGTAAATTCCCAATGTCCTACCATCACATCTACACCCAAATAATTTTGGGCGTCAACAATAGCTTCACCTCTTGTTTTAAGTGCCACTGCAGTACCTTGCCATGTATCTCCAGAGTCTAAAAGAAGTACATTTTCCTTTCCTCTTTCTTTTTCTACATGATCAATAATAGGTTTCATATGTGCAATCCCACCCATTTTTCCAAACTTTTTTGCAAGTTCAGTAAAATCATTATGGGTATCAAAATATGCATCTAAGGTTCCCGGCTTAATTCCATAATGTTTTTGAAATGCTTCTCCACAAATAAACCCTGGTGTTCCAACCAAGTTTTTAGCAGAGATAAGCGTTGATGGCTCTCTCCAATATAATGGCTTCAAGTGCGCATGCAAATCACATATATGTAAAATAGTCGCTTTACCTTTAGGTTCAAAAGCAACAACATCTGAAAAACTAAGTTTTTTAATGCGTTCTTTCGCTCCTTCACCGGCAAAAAGGTTTGTCCCTCCAACCGCACCCAGCAATCCTAGTGATGCTGCGATTTGGAGGAAGTCTCTTCTGTCTATTTCCATGATATACCTCTATCTTTTTAAGCCAGGGATGGCTATTTTTTTATTTTTCTCTTTTGCAAGTGTTGCGACATACACTTCAAGTGCTATCATCTCTTTTGAACCAATAGGGATTACTTTTAAAAGTGCATTCTTCATACAGCCTTGAAATCTTCTTTGTGGTGTTCTAAGACTAGACTTAGTCATACGATATGCAGGCCAAGTTCCGGCAACAGCAACTTCACCCAAATCTGGTAAAGGTTGTGTTCTAAGTACTTGTCCTACTATGTCAGCTGAGTGACAAGAGTTACAGGAAAGTCCTCTACCACCTCTAGGTGTCATATATGTCTTTTTACCCAATGCATAAGAGGCTTTGATATGCTCATCTGCTTCAACATCAATGTTGATAAGCTCATCATTGGCCAATGATTTTACATAAGCAAGCATAGAGAACATTTTTCCAGATTTCAGTTTAGTTTTCTCTTTGCCTTGCTCTACTTGCATTGCCTGTATTACCTGGTCAATACCTACTACATTTCCTAATTTTTTAATGTATCTTGGGAATCCTGCAATATATTTAGGTAGATCTTTTTCTGAAACTTCAAGGAATTTAGCCAAAGCTTCTTCTCCACCTAATGCTTCTTCAAAAATTTCTCCACCCTCTTCAACATAAATTTCAGCAGGGTTGTTTTCTAACATTTCTGAATACATTGCTCTGTCTGCATCACTCATGGCAAACTGCTCTCCAGCATTAAGCTGTAACATTGTCATCGTACTCAAAAAAGCCAATGATAATAATACTTTTCTCATAACTTATCCTTTTGGTTTAAGTTTTTTACTCTTAGAATTTTTCTCACCAGTATTGTCTGTATAGTCCACAGTTATCTTCCCTTTTCCTAGTACTTTCAAGTTTACTGAGAAGTATGGATTCGTTGAAACTGTTTCCCATACTTTCATAGTTGTAAAAGGTTTACCATCAAGCGAAAAAGTAATATTATTTATAAATTTAGCAGGTTTTATTTTTCCTGTTTTTTTATCTTTTCTTGTACCTGTTTCCATTGGATGGATTACAATAAAGTCTACTTTAATTGTATCTCCTACTTTAAACTTTTTAGGTTTAAATTTTATCATTGATTTACGTGCTGTTGCCATTTATTATCCTTTATGATCTATATATTTTTTATACTCTTTTAATATCTATACTGAAAGATGGTATCAACCACATCCACCGATTGTTACTTTCACTGGTTTCGCTGCTCGAAGGAAACTACCATCACTCATCTCTACAAGTGCAACCACATCTTGTGTCCCACCAAGTTTAATTCTTGTTGCGAAATAACCTTTACCATTCAATGGTGTTAACATCACATCTGCACATCTTGCATTACCATTCTTAGTACCAAGTACATGAATTGCTTTTACATAATTTGCATCTGTCATTGGACTTTCAACATTTACTTTTACTGGCACAACAGCACCATTTTCTGCGATCTCTGGTACAGTAAGTTTTACTTTACTGCTATCTGTAACTGCCTTCCCGCCAGTTATTGCTGCTACTGCTGCATCATAACTTAAAACATTCCCGCCTTTTGGTGCACCTTTTGCTAAAAGTGCTGATGGCGTTACTACAGCTGCTACAGCTGTTACAGCACACATACTTTTTATAAAATTTCTTCTTTCCATTCTATTTATCCTTTTTACTTTTTTGTTTTATCTGACACTACATATGCTGTATAGTCACAAATTTCTTGTTCATTAAAGAGTCCTGTTGTTAAGTTAACAGTCATATGCGTATTTGCATTATCAACTCTAGGGTCAGCAATTTTCTGATACACAAACTGTGCATCTCTGACTTTAGTGTCAATGAACATTGCTTTATACCCTACAAGACTAGGTCCAATATTTCCAGCCCCTTTAGAACCTTCTATATCATGACAAGCGATACAGTTACCATACTGTTTAGGTTTCTTTGTTACTTTTCCGTCTTTCCCTGTTTTTTTCACAAACTTATCAAGACCCTCGGGAAGTTTTCCTTTTGCTTTTTTACCGTTTAAATTATTAAACATAAAAGCACCTCTGGCAATGGCTTTAGGATCACTAAGATTACAACTCTTTGGCATAGTAAATTTTTTAGCCGCAGGGAACAAATCTTTCTCTATCATTTTTGTTGCTTCTGGCATATCATATGCTTTCGTTAAATCAACAGCAAACAGTGACGCTGAAGATGATAAAAGCAATGTTGTCAAAGCTAAACATTTGATTTTTGTATGCATTCATACTCCTTTTATAGTATTACAAGAGCAATAGTAACAAGGAAGTGTAAAAGAAGTGTAAAAATAATGCTCATTGTAAAAATATATACAATTTTATAAAATATATTTCAACATAATGTAACTTTTAGGGTCAAAAAAAGTGCTGCTTTTAAAGTGTCTTAACAGTAGATATGACTTAATGGTAAAAAATGTGTAAAATTATATTGTTCTATAAGTTTCTATAAAATATATAGGTAAACCTTGTTCCTTCCCCGATAACAGAAGAGACAGAAAGCTCTATATTTTCTTCATCAATGATCTGTTTTACAATATTCAATCCAATACCAAAACCGCCTTTTGCATTATTTTCTCTGTAGTATCGAGAAAATATCTTATCTACATTTTCTATGCCAACACCCTTGTCTTCTACGGTAAAAATGATCTTTTCATGGATTAATTCTAATGAGATCTTGACGATACTTTTATCAGGACTGTACTTGATGGCATTAGAAATTGTATTGTCTACAATGCGTTGTAATTTTGTTTTGGAGAATTCATAATAAATCTCTTTATCTAACTTTGTATCCAGTTGCATACCCTTTAAGTTCGCTATCTCTTGAAAATAATCTACCCTGTTTTTAATAAATTCTCCAAAATCTATCTCTTGACATTTGTACTCTACCCTTCCCTGTTTTATAAGGTAATCCATATCGTTATAAATAGTTGCCAATGTTTTTGATGCAGACTTCATACGTTGCAAATATTTATTATCTCCATATTTATTGGCAAAAAGATCTGCATTAAGGTTAATAATACTCAATGGGGTATTGATCTCATGCATGGAATCTTTAATGAAGTTATCTAACTGTGTGTTAAGTCGTTCAAAAGGTTTTGAGAAATTCTTTAAGAGTAAAAAAGAGAAAATAAAGAGCGAAAAAATAATAGCTATCAATACAGATGCCGTAAAATAGTAGATCTTGTTGGCAGTATGCTGGGTCGAAACCAAAAGCATATTTGAACCAAAATAATATCCTTCAGGTAATGGGTATATATAATAATAAACGCTACCTTGCTGATGAAATCCTTCTGTAAATGTTTTAGGTTTAAAATCCAAAGTAGTAAAAATAGTTTGATAATTTTTATCATACAATGCTGTTTTATATTTTTTATACCTTGGAAAATGAAAAACTTTATCATTGTTATCATAACGTTGCATGATATTTATAATCTGTTTTGCTTGATCTTCAAGAGAAAGTTTCACCTTTGCCTCATCAATCTGTAAAAGTAAAAAAACATACACCAGCAAAGGAACAATAAGCAGCGTAGCCAATACCCCCGTATAAATCAATGCATATTTTCTGGCAAAGTTTTTTGTATTAAAAATCAATACTATATCCTACACCCCGTACATTTTTAATAAAATCTTTTTCTAACTTTTTCCGAAGGTTACCTACCTGCACACGTATATTTGCCGAGTCTACCCATTCACCCCATACCTCTTCCCAAAACATTTCACAACTAACCACTGAACCTCTTCTCTTAATAAGCAGTTCTAGTATTTTTGTCTCTGTTTTAGCAAGACTGATGGTTTCACCTTTATGGGTCAACTTCATTTTTTTTACGTCATATTTATAATCATACGGTAAGGCTATACTTTCATCAGAAGAAGAGAAACATTGTATTTTAACGACTTGTTCTACACGCAGTTTAAGCTCTGCAAGATCAAATGGTTTACGTATATAGTCACATGCACCGCATTCATATCCACGACTTAGATCTTCTATATCAGTAAGCGATGTAATAAAGATCGCCGGTGTTTTATTGCCATTGTCTCGTAATTCGTGTAGCATATCAAAACCATTTTGTTCTCCAGGTACCTTTACATCCAGCAAATATAAATCGTAACTACCTTCATATATCGCATCATAAGCATGATCTGAATTAGAAAAACATGTCACTTCATAACCACTGTCTTCCAAAAACTCTCGTATACTTAAAGCCAGTACTTTTTCATCTTCGAGTAACAAAACTTTCATTTAACCTCTCCTACCTTTATTTCTTTATGTTTTTGAGAAAGTACCATATCGATAAGTTCTTCTTTACTATAGTTTTTTAAAATAGATTTTGCTTCACGCTCTAGCTCTATTTTATCTTCTTGTCGTAACTTCGGTAAAATTTCTATAAGTTTTTTATCATAAGAGTTACGGAAACTTCCATGAGGATTTCCCCAGGCATTTACCACTTTTTTAATATCTTCATCTGAAAACTGTGTAAAAAAAGAAACTTCTTCTGTTTCTGTTTCAAATCTTTTTAATGCATCGTCAGAAACAACTAACAAATAGAGACCAATTTGTTCACCTTTTCCATTATACATAGGTTCATTAAGGAACAATAATCCCTCTTTATAAACGTAATTTTTTATTAAAAGATCGTCCCAGTTCAACATTTCAATTTTAGGTAAAAGCTGCTGATTAAAATTTTGATTTGAGATAACACAATCATGCACCATAGGAAAATCTTGCATAAGTTCTGCATTTTCAAGATGTTTTTCATCCATTAGTGTAAAAAGCTCTATACCTTTTTTACGAAGTTTAAATGCAAATTCATCTATGATCTTAATTACTTCCAGGTACCCCACAAGTTTACCGGCACTGGTAATGGGGATGGTTGCTTTGAATGTTAACAGTCTTCCCGTCTCCATACCTACTTTTGGCTCATTGTTATGTCGAAGTTCATCTAGGTCATCTCTAAACCACCAAAGCGGCATACCCTCAAACCCCTCATTCCAAGAACGTGCAAAAATAAAAAACTCTGGTGTCAACACCTGTATACGTAGGGATTTTAAATGTGTATATTTTTTAAATCTTTCAGAGAGACTGGAAAGGATTTGATACCCCATGGTTTCATTATCAGCAATAAGCGCACTTTTTAATTCACCATCTTCAGAAAGTGCCATAGACAGGGAAAGTAGATCTACCTTTTCATAATCTAAACCTGTCCTAAACTTCTCTATAACATGATCACCTAGGTTAATAAGCCTTTCCTCCTTATCGTTTTTTACAAAGAAAAAAATGGAGGCAAATAACACAACCAAAAGTGTAAATATTGTATATAATGCGATTTTATTGAACAAGTGATTGAATGATTTTTTTTCTATTTGTTGAGACATAAGGAACCTATAATTTTACAGTGCAATAATATACCATAAATGTAATGAGTATCCAATATACCATTACATCTTTACTACACCTTTGGGACAAGGTACAACATTATACTTCTCTTTTGTAAAGATAGTGTAAAAATAATTACACATTTTTACTCTTCATTTACACTTCTTGGGTACTATGAAAGAAAAAAGGATTACTGTATGCAAAAAACCCTTCTATTTCTTCTCACTTTCTGCACCCTTCTTTTAGCAGAAGAGACTTCAGCAAAAATAGTCTATGACCTCACGACAAAAAATCAAAAAGCATTTGAACGTAAAATACTTAAAGCCATCGTTGCTAACAAGTCCTACTATGAGGGAAAACTCAAAGAGTTGGATGTCACTGTGGTAATTCATGGTGGGGCTTATCGATATTTTACCGTAGACCCATCCAAAACAGAATACAAAACAGACACTCTCCTGCTAAGCGACTATGCAAGTCTTAAAAAACGTATCAAAATTATGTCAGATACTTATGATGTAGAATTTCTTATGTGTGGTGCAGGAATGCCTAAACATGGCCTTAAAGCAGAAAACATAGTATCTTACGTTAAAATTATCCCCAATTCAACCATAGGACTCATCGACCGACAAAATGAGGGCTATGCGTACATTCCCGTAGGAGATAAATAGTGCCAAAACTATCAAGAAGAAACTTTTTTAAAGGTGCAGCAGCACTCGCAGCTATGCCCTTAGTCGCAGATGAAATAGAAACAAAACAACCTGATACATTGAAGCTAGTACACATAACTGATGCCCATATGGACTTGGGAAATCCAGAAAGTGTTGAAGCGCTTGAAATGGCTGTAACCTATCTTAATACATACTACAAGGACCTTGATTGTGTACTCTTTGGTGGAGACAACTTTAACAACAATATGAAAGCAGATTCAGATGCACTTGTTTACAAACAAATTACAGAAAAACTGCACTGTCCTATTTACCATGTCAGAGGAAACAAAGAATCATCCCCTGCTAACGATGACCGTATTCACCTGGATGAGTTCAAAAAACTCTTTATGTCTTACAAAGAACTCATCACAGAAGGCAAAGATTGGGCTGTAGAGATCAATGGGCATATAGTATTAGGACTCGATAGTTGTATAGAAAATGCAAACAATGGTACCTACACTAAAGAGACATTAACCTTTGCTAAAAAAATGCTTGACCTAGGTAAACCTACGCTCATACTGAACCATCACCCTTATACCAACTACTGGGGTGGTACTGAAGCAAACGACATTCATAAATATGTATTAGGAAATGCCGAAGAGACCATAAAAATACTCTTTGAATACCCTAACTTACTGGTAACACTCTCGGGGCATAAACATATTGATAATATTAAAATGATACATAAAGTAAAAACCATCACAACAAGAGGGTTTATCAGACCACTCGATTTAGATGAATACCCAATGCGTTATATCGAGATAGAAAAGAATGAAGTGAGCGAGAAACTTATCTATACTGCTGATGCATAAAGAGAAGTATTCATGAAGTTACGCATACAAATTTAAATATGAAAGAAGAATTTTGACCCCACACCCTCTTCACTTTCTATCTGGAGTTCTGACTTATGCAAGCCAAGGATACTTTTCACAATAGAAAGTCCCAAGCCCATAGAGTTGTCCCAGGTATGTGTCCCTGAACGGTAGAATTTTTTCGTCACTTTTGAAATATCGGAGGAGGAAATGCCGGCACCTTTGTCTGACACAGCGATCTCTTTTTCACTGACAGTCACAAGTACTTCATCTTTAGAATATTTTAAAGCATTTTCAATGAGGTTTTTCAACACTACTTCCAAAAGTGTACGGTCTGCTTCAACAATATATGTACTGCCTTCCAAAATGATCTCTCTCTGTGGATATTTTTCTTTCAGAGACAATTTCACTTCTTCTGCCAAAGCATAAAAGTCAAAACTGCTTGGATGCAGGGTTGCCTCTCCGCTCTCAAACTTATTCCATAGAACGAGACGACTTAGCAACGCTTCAATTTTTACACCATTGTTATAAATTTTATTTAAAAACTTTTCTTGTAATGCTGCCGGTATCTCTTTATCTTCTTCAAGTGTCTGAGCATAACCCATGATAGAAGCAATAGGATTACGAAATTCATGTGCAATCGCAGAGATCATATCTCCTCGTTGTCTGTTTTTAAGTTTTAGTTTTGCATTATAACGCTGCTTCACATCTTCACGTTTTTTCGAACTTCTCAATGCCTGAATAAGGTTTTGATTGATATCTTCAAACTCTTGTGTAAAAAAATGTGCTTTATATTCAACCGTATTAACATTCTCCAATTTGTCCAGATTTTCCAAATATCGGTTAATGGTATCTAACTCTTTTTGCATACGATCTGCCCCGCGATAGACAGCAAAAACAAATATGAAAAATCCTAATCCCAACAAAGAGAGTGCCAATATCGCAATATTTTCATCCGGAACAAAAAGAAAGAACACAATAGAAAAAAGCACAAAAATAAATACTGCAACACTCACAAGTCTTGCCATAACATATTCTTTAAAATGAGGTCGTTTAAATAACATACATTAGCCTCCTAAAAACCATCTGCTTGTATCTCTTTCAAATAACCCAAAAAATCATCCACAGTAAAATAGCCTGTAATAGTATCAACAATCTCTTTCTCTTTTGTCATAAAGTAAAGATTTGGAATGGTACCATCGAAGCCCTTAAGTTGATTCGATTCAACTTTGTTGGCGCGCAACACTTTTACTAAAATATACTCTTTTAATATCTCTTGCACGCGCGTGTCTGAAAGTGCACCTTTTTTCATCTTGATGCACCATTTACATTTTACATCTTCAACCAAAACAATGACATTTTTCTCTTCAATATTGGCACGTTCGAACGCTTGAGAAAGTCCTATACCCCAATCCAAGTTGTTAAATGCATCTAAAGCTTTGTCACTGTGCTTTGCCTCGCTATAAGAAAAAGAACCCAAAAGGATGACAACAGATAAAAAAATGGTCCTCATACGCAACATTCTATTTTATTTTTTTCTCAACATCATCAATGTAACTTAAAAAATCTTCTATATTAAAATACCCTACAATTTCTTCCAACACTGCCTTGTCTTCTTTCATAAAAAAGATGGTAGGTACACCTTGTATGGGAGGTAAAACAGCCATGGCATTGCCATTTTCTCTCATTACTTTAACCAACACAAACTTTTCAAGTCGTTTTTCAACTGCCTCATCTGTAAGTGTACGGCCTTTCATCTTTTTACACCATCTGCAGTGTTCACCTTCAACCATTACCATAAGGGGTTTATGTTCTTTTTTTGCCATAGCCAGTGCACTGTCCATATCTTTAGCCCACTCTAGTGCAAAAATAGTTCCCGTTAACAATAGTATGCTTAATAGTATTCTTTTCATCTACTTGTCCTTCATTTAATCAAAATATTTAACCATGTCTTTGAATACGTCACAAAGTTTTTCCACTTCTGCAATAGAAGTACGTTCATTGGGTGCATGAATAGTATCATTTATCACACCAAACTCAACCACATCTATGCCAAATGCACCCATAAAACGTGCGTCACTGGTACCTCCGGCTGTAGAAAGTTTTGTCTCAATACCTGTCACTTCCTTGATGCTCTGCATCAGCTTGCCTACTACCTTGGAGTCTCTGGTCGTCACAAACGGGTAAGACCCTTGTGTCAATTCCAGACTATAGTCTAGATCTTTAAAACATTTATCTATGTGAAGTCTAACTTCTTCTTGTGTAGTTTTAGTGGAATTACGCACATTAAACATAAGTTTTAGGGAACCTGGGGTGACATTTGTCACCTCCATACCCCCGCGTATATCTGTAATGACCATTTGACTTGGCGCAAAATCGTCATCACCATTGTCCAGGTTGACGCCTGCAATTTTCTCCAAAACAGGTGCTATCTGATGTACAGGGTTGATGGCTTTTTCAGGATATGCCGCATGTCCCTGTTTCCCTTGAATTGTCAGGTACCCATTAATAGACCCTCTGCGGCCTATCTTAATAGCATCTCCAAATGTTCTCTCACAGGTTGGTTCAGCAACAATACAATAATCTGGTAGCATGCCCTGCTCTTTTAAGTGTTCAAGCATCACTGCCGTGCCGTATTTACCCTCACCCTCTTCATCTGATGTAAGCAGTACAGAGAGAGTACCATTAAAGTTTTCTGTCTCTTTGCAGGTCTGTACAAACGCCGCTACGCCGGACTTCATATCTTGTGCGCCGCGTGCATAAATATTGCCCTCTTTAATGACAGGTACAAAAGGGTTGGTCTCCCACTTATCTCCGGCAGGGACAACATCCACATGTCCGGCAAAACAAAGGTGTGTACCTTCCCCAAACTTTTTGTCACCAAACGTTTTGTATAAAAAGAGATTTTTTACCCCTTCTTTATTAACATAAACAGCTTTATATCCATCAAGGTATTCTTCTATGAACTGCAAAGATCCATCATCGTCGGGGGTAAGTGATTTGAAAGACAAAAGTTTAAGTAAAAGGTCTACCACATTCATAGGCTTCATAAGGTTCCTAATTTTCTAAATTTTTCTATCATTGACATATAGGCATCTATATTTTCAAAACGGTGATTACCGCCATATTCAACAACAACTTTGTGCGTATTATAGAGAGATTGTGCTTTAGTATAATCTAAGAGTTCATCCTCACTTTGCAAAAGCACAAGATAGTTACCTTTAGCAGGTTTGATTTCTAATGTTTTAAAGGCTTCTATGTCACTTCTTTTAAACTCAAAAACTTCATCGTCACAGAAACGTTTTTGCCATCCTACATAAGGAAGCAGTGTCTGCCAAGGCTGAGTAGAAGGGTTTAGAAGGACGGCTTTTAAGCCATGTTTTTCAGCCAAATAGGTAGCGTAGAATCCTCCTAAAGAAGAACCAATAAGTAAATCTATATTTTCGGTGTGTAAAAGTTTTTCTATCTCTGCTATAGCCTCAAGAGGTGCATAAGGAAGATTCTCGGCGATAATATGTTCTGCACCAAAGTAAGCCTTGAGTGCTGTAGACTTATTCCCTTTCCCACAGGATGAAAAACCATGAAGAAAAAGTATCTTAGCCATATTATCTTTCTATAGCGCCGCGATACGTGACGATACCGCCATAATGGTTGATGACATTTGTATGTCCGTTTTGCATAAATACATTTTGCACCTGTGCAGATCTGCTTCCTGTACGACAAGTAAATACAAGTGTACTCTCTTTGTATTTCGTTAAAAGTTCATGTGCCCATTGCTGGAACTGTGTCGTAGGTTTAAGCATATCTACACCTTTGATGTGTCCTGCATTAAATTCCATATCTTCACGTACGTCCACCAGTAAAAATTTTACTTTGCCTTCTTCCCGTGCTTCTAAAAGTATTTCAAGTTCTTCTGAATTTATATCATGCTGTTTTAATAATGTTTGCACTTTATTACTCCTTAATCAAATAGTCATATAATTATATCCAATAATGATTATAATTTACTGTTAATAACTATTTATGCTTGGGCTTCTTGCTTTGCCTTATACTCCGGTGTACAGAAAATTTGACAATGACAAATACCCTGTTCCGGTATCTCTTTTTCTATGGCTGGTTTACATGGACAGATACGATCATCTGTACTTTTAAACTTTCCTTCTTTTGCTGGATCTGGTTCAACCATAAAACAAGGACAGAAACGTTTACCAAAAAGTAGTTTATGTCGTGCCAAGCCCATAATAACACCTTCATTGACATCCTCATTTGCACTGTATACCCAGCCCATACTTTCACATACTTTATCTGTGAATTTTTCCGTTTTTGCTAACTCATCTTTAAATTCTTGAGAATTCATATCTAATTGCTGCATCATCATTTATCCTTACTTGTCATGTTTTTGTATCTTTTTTCGTAGTGTACCTTAAAGTAAATTTATATATAATAAGAAAACATACAAATAAGGCAAATAATGCAAATAGACCATACCGTTTTAGCCAAATTGGAAAAACTCTCCCATCTGCGTATTGATGCGTCAAAAAAAGAAGAAGTGATGACACAACTTACAGGTATCCTCTCCTACATAGAAAATCTGAATGAACTTGATACAGATGCACTCAGTCCCTCTTTTTCAACACTTGACGGGGGTACTCCCCTGAGAGAGGACACCCCTCGAGGACCAAGTACCATTGCCTCAGATATACTTTCCCGTGCACCGCAAGGGAAAGATGACTTTTTTATTGTACCTGCAATTATCGACTAGTACCATAAAATATATATGTAAAATATCACTTGATGAACCAAGTGATACTTTGCTATAATTGCTTATTATACCTATAAAATATACCAAAAAAGGATCATCATGGCTGCATTTGATATCAAAAAACTACTTCAGAGTGTTGTAACACACGGCGCGTCAGACCTTCACCTCGTAAGTCGGACAGAACCCCAAATCAGACTTGATGGCGTACTTAAACCTGTCAACCTGCCTAAACTTACCGGTGAAGATATTGAGGAGATGTGTTATTCACTCATTACAGAAAAACAAAAGCAGCATTATGAAGAATATAATGAACTTGACTTTGCCCTTCTAATTCCCGGTATTGGTCGTTTCAGAGCAAACTACTACCGTACCTTAGGTGATGCGGCAGCTGCCTTCAGGATCATTCCTATCGATGTACCTTCTCTTGATGATTTGGGATCACCTTTGGTCTATAAAGAGATTATTAAAAGAGAAAAAGGGCTCATACTTGTAACAGGACCTACCGGTTCAGGTAAGTCAACCACACTTGCAGCCATGCTCAATGAAATCAACCTCAACGAACAAAAACATATTATTACCGTGGAGGATCCTGTGGAATTCATCCACCAGAACAAAAAATCTGTTTTTTCACACAGAGGTGTAGGAGAAGATACCGCTAGCTTTGCCAAAGCATTGAAGTTTGCCATGCGTCAGGATCCTGATGTGATACTGATCGGGGAGATGAGAGACAAAGAGACCATTGAAGCCGGACTCACTGCAGCAGAAACCGGTCACCTGGTCTTTGCTACACTTCACACCTCTTCTGCTCCTGGTACGATCAACCGTATTATTGATGTATTTACAGGGGATGAACAACCTCAAATTAGAGCTATGATCGCTTCTTCTTTGGTCGCTGTCATTGCACAGGCCCTGCTTCCTAAACTGGGAGGTGGTCGTGTGGCTGCTTCTGAGATACTCATTACCAACCATGCCATCTCAAACCTCATCAGGGAAGATAAAGTACACCAGATTTATTCTCAAATGCAAATAGGCCAAGGCGACTCAGGTATGCAGACACAGACACAAGCCCTCATTAAGTTCCTCAATGATGGAAAGATCTCACGTGATATGGCGATACAATATGCAAACCGACCTGAAGAGGTTACCAAAGCGATCATGCGTTAGAAACAGCGGCTAAAAGCATTTTTAGCCAAGTATTGGATACAATACGGAAAAATAGTAACAAACAGAGGATGATAATATGGATTTTTCAATGGAAAATTTTTCAATGATGGATTTTAATTACTTTGATGTCAGTATCTCAGCCATCATACTTATATTGGGGATCAAAGGCTTTATGCAAGGGTTCATTAAAGAAGTCTTTGGTCTTGCCGGCCTCATAGGTGGTGTCTATTTTGCATCAAGACTATCAGATAAAGCAGCCCAATTTATAGAAACAAACTTTTTCCAGTTAGAAAATACCTCGTTACTTAAACTCATTGGATTTTTATCTATATTAATTATGATCTGGTTAGGTGCAACAATTCTTGGTTCCATCTTTTCAAAATTAACAAGTGACAGTGGTCTGGGTTTCCTCAACCGTCTTTTTGGATTTATCGCAGGAGGAGGAAAATATTTTCTTATTTTTGCACTCATCGTGACTGCTTTGTCAAATGTAAAACTTGTAAAAGACAATTTATCAAAATATGTAAATGATTCTGTCCTCTACCCTTTCCTCTTGGAAGCAGGATCATATTTGATTAAAATTGATACTTCTGATCTGGGTATTACTACATCTGATGCCAAAACTGAGAAGAAAACAGAAAGTACGCCTGCAGATATAAATGTCTCTTCAACTGATACCAATATCACTGTTGAGCACAATGCAACAGCACAGTAAATAAGGTTAACTATGATTGAATATGCATTACTTTTAGAAAAGTTTCAAACCCTTCTAAAAGAAAATACGCTTAAATTTACCAAACAAAGAGAACTTGTTCTCAAATTTCTCTATGACAATGATGGACATTTCACCCCTGAAGATATCTATAACCATCTTAAACAAGAGAATCCGGATATAAAAATTGGTATAGCCACTGTGTATCGTACACTCTCTTTATTGGAAACTTCACATATTGCTTCGTCAATCTCCTTTGGTGTACAGGGTAAGAAATATGAATTGGGCTTAAAGAAGCACCATGACCACCTTATCTGTACAAAGTGTGGAGAAATTATTGAATTTTTTGACACAGTCATAGAAGAGAAGCAGGAAGAGATCGCTAAAAAATTTAATTTTAAAATGACTGACCATACCATGAAGATCATTGGTCTTTGTGAAAACTGCCAAGCATAACAGACAAATGTCTAATCTTATAACCCCCTAGGAGTCCCCTTGATATTTGACAACCAATATATTCAAGAACGTATTAAAAAATCACACACACTTAGAGAAAAAGGAATCAATCCTTACCCTAATCAAGTCAAAAAAGGTACACCTTCTGCGACATTTTTAGATGAGTGTAACTATGTACATGACATCACTGTTGACGAAGGTGAGATGAAACAAGACAAAACAAAGTCTTATACCCTTACTGGACGTCTTAAATTTATCCGTATTATGGGGAAAGCTGCTTTTGCCAAAATAGAAGATGCTGATGGCTTGGTACAACTCTACTTTAACCGTGATGACCTGCCTGAAGGCTATTACAATGATGTAGTGAAAAAACTCTTTGAAGTAGGTGATATCATTGAAGCAAAAGGATACCCTTTTGTGACAGGAACAGGGGAACTTACCCTGCACTGTTTGGAAGTAAACCTGGTCACGAAAGCCATCTTCCCTCTACCCGAAAAGTTCCACGGCATTCAAGACCAGGAGATCAAATACCGTCAGCGTTACTTAGATATGATCATGGATGCAGAAGTCACCAGACGTTTTAAACTTCGCTCCAAAATAGTCTCTGGTATTCGAAGGTTTTTTGAAGACAAAGGCTTTTTAGAAGTAGAAACACCCATGATGCATGCTATCCCCGGTGGAGCCAATGCCAAACCATTCATCACACATCATAATGCCTTGGGTGTAGACCGTTATTTGCGTATTGCGCCTGAGCTTTACCTCAAACGTCTTATTGTAGGTGGTATGGAAGCTGTATTTGAAATAAACAGGAACTTCAGGAATGAAGGGATAGACGCCACACATAACCCTGAATTTACCTCTATAGAGTTTTACTGGGCATACAAAACCTACATAGAACTCATGGAAGTGACCGAAGAGTTGTTTGACTATCTCTTTGACACATTGAATTTGGAAAGAAAATTACCTTATGGTGACATGGAGATAGACTTTGCTACACCTTTTGCCAAAGTAGCGTGGGTAGATAGTATTGTAGATATTGGCGGCGTACCTAGAGAGGTTGCGACAGACAGAGATGCCGGACTTGCCTACCTCAAAGAGCGTAATCTAAAAATAGATGAGAATTGGACACTGGGCTATGTACAGGCAGAACTTTTTGACGAGTTTGTAGAAGCTAAGCTCATCAACCCTACATTCATTACAGACTACCCGGTAGACATCTCTCCTCTTGCAAGAAGAAATGATGAGAACCCGGAAGTCACAGAACGCTTTGAACTTTTTATGGCTGGTAAAGAGATAGCCAATGGATTCTCAGAACTTAACGATCCTCTTGACCAATATGAGCGATTTATGGGACAGGTAGATGCCAAAGAGGCTACTGGTGATGATGAAGCCATGCACATGGACACAGACTTTGTCAAAGCCCTTGGCTATGGTATGACACCTACAGCAGGTGAAGGTATAGGCATAGACCGTTTGGTCATGATGCTCACCAACCAACATACCATCCGTGATGTCCTCCTCTTCCCGGCTATGAGACCGGAAGTAGTACAAGAAGTGGTAAAAATAGATGCCACTTCCGTGTGTAAGAAATGCGGGCATGATGTGATGGAAGAACTTAAACCTGCTAAAAAAGGCAAAGGGATGTTCTGTTTGGATGCAGCTGCATGTAAAGGGCGTGCTTCAGAAAGAACGTAAGCGTATGGGAGTTTTTAGAGATCTCCCTATCTGTCATCACCCTTAGGCTTATCTGTAGACTCAAGGGACCACTTATCGGTTGAATCACAACCAACATCACAAGTGATATGGGGTTCATACCCAGGGATATCCATATTCATTGCTACGGTGATGAGAAAATTACTGCCTTCGGTTCTGTGGGCCGTAAAAGTATGGGTACTACAGAACTCTTCATTCATGAGATCAGCGACAATGTTTGCATACTGATAGGCATCTTTCTGAGTCTCAAATGTTACATTGTTCTTGTACTCACTTTTTTTAAAACATTTACACTCTTTTTCTATTTGTACAGTATACATATGTGTTTCCTTTTGAGTATAAACAGAAGGTTCTATACTCATACTTTGGCGTTATTGCGAATGATAACATCATTTGCTTAGTATCATCAATCTATGTTGTACGCGTACACCAAGATCAGTGTCTTGAATATCTTACCTGTCGCGATGTGAATGAAATGCAATATCTACCCTGAAATTCATAACATATTTAGATGAAATTCGCTATAAATACACATAAATTACCTCTATATTTTAAGGAACCCCATGTCATACGCAATAGAAAGTTTTGACCCAGAGATTTTTCAAGCCATTGAAAATGAGAGAGAAAGACAAACAGACCACTTAGAAATGATTGCTTCTGAGAACTTTACACTTCCAGCAGTAATGGAAGCGATGGGTTCTGTATTTACAAACAAATATGCTGAGGGTTACCCTTATAAGCGTTATTATGGCGGATGTGAATTTGCAGATGTTGTTGAGCAGCTTGCTATAGACAGAGCCTGTGAACTTTTTGACTGTAAATTTGCCAATGTCCAACCGCATTCCGGTTCTCAGGCCAACGGTGCAGTCTATGCAGCACTTATCAAAGCTGGGGAAAAAATACTTGGTATGGACTTAAGCCATGGTGGACACTTAACCCATGGATCAAAGCCTAGTTTTTCAGGAAAAAACTACTCTTCATTTACCTATGGGGTAGAGCTTGATGGCCGTATTAACTATGATGAAGTACTTCGTATTGCTAAAATAGTCCAACCAAAGATCATCGTTTGTGGTGCTTCTGCGTATGCAAGAGAAATTGACTTTAAAAAGTTTAGAGAGATCGCTGATGAAGTCGGTGCCATACTCTTTGCAGATATTGCACACATTGCAGGCCTTGTATGTGCCGGTGAGCACCCTAGCCCCTTCCCTTATGCAGATGTAGTCACTACAACTACCCATAAAACACTCGCAGGACCACGCGGCGGGATGATCATGACAAATGATGAAGCCATTGCCAAGAAGATCAATTCAGCGATCTTCCCTGGACTTCAAGGTGGACCGCTTGTGCATGTGATCGCAGCAAAAGCTGTGGGCTTCAAACATAACCTTTCAGATGCATGGAAAGTACATGCAAAACAAGTCAAAGCCAACGCTTCCAAACTGGCTGAAGTACTTGTCAACCGTGGGTATGATGTCGTCTCAGGCGGTACGGACAACCACCTTGTACTTGTAAGTTTTTTAAACAAAGACTTCTCAGGAAAAGACGCAGATGCAGCACTGGGAAATGCGGGTATCACCGTAAATATGAACACCGTTCCGGGTGAGACCAGATCTCCATTTGTCACTTCCGGTGTACGTATAGGTTCACCTGCGCTTACTTCACGCGGTATGAAAGAAAAAGAGTTTGAGATCATCGCAAACAAAATTGCGGATATACTAGACAATATCAATGATACTGATTTACAAGCTAAAATAAAAGATGAGATGAAAACATTGGCTCAGGATTTCATCATTTATGATAAAGCAATTTATTAGGCCTACACAATAAAAATATTTGATTTAGCGTTTTCAACAGACCACTACTATATTAAAAGATCTACGATTGTTGAACAGATTCAGTTTAACAATCGTACTTTCTATGCAAAATTTGAACGTATAGATGAACCATTCACCCCTCTGCTTTTAAAACAGCACCTTGATAGACAGTATACTATTGCCCTTCCCCTACTGGAAAATAATAAAACAAATTATTTGGTCATAGAGTATAACGGTGATGAAGCGCAGCGGTTTTACCATCTGATCATACATTTATTTAAAACCCTTGACATCTCTGACTATTCAATATACCAAGGAAAATATGCAGAGCGTCTGCAAGTCTTTATACACGTCTCACAGCTCACGCTGGAAGAAGCAGATGCACAACTTGAATACCTCTCAAATTCGCTTAAAGAAAAGATGAGTAAAAAGTGGAAATGTTTACCTTCTTTACATCTTCCCGAAGCCTATAACATCGTTACCTTACCGCACAAAATACTTTAACTATTATAGAAATATGATATAATTATTTCAAAATAATATCTGGAGATTTCCCCCCTTATGAATGATCACAATCTTGATGACCTAATTATCGATACTATTGAACCCCAACACAGTAAAACAAAAAGTTTTTTAACCATTATTGCCCTCCTTATTGTTTTTTTGATTGTGGGAATTATTCTTGCAAAAATTTATACAGGTGCTTCCAACAATGCCTCACTGCCAATTGAAGAGAACAATACAGAACTTATTGCTCCTGAATTAAAACTGCAGGCACCTAAAAAAGAAACACAAAGCAAAGAAGAGCCCTCTCTTTCCTCAATCATAGAACAAAAGATCAAAGCACCTGAGGTAAAAGCACCCGAAGCAAAAGCATTAGAGACAAAACCAAAAGAAACACAGGTACCAGTCAAACCTGAAGCACCAAAAGTCATAGAGAAACCTATTGAAAGTAAAACAGAAACCGTAGAGATCACACAGGAATTCACCCAAACACCTGAAGTAAAAACACCTGTACCAGCTGTAAAAGAGATAGAAATACCTACCCCGGCAGTCAAGCATGAGGTACCCAAAAAAGTTGCACCCGTCACGGTAAAAAAAGAAAGTCCTAAAACAATTTCAAAAACACACTATTTTATTCAGGTAGGCTCATTTAAACAAACACCAAGTACACGATTTTTATCGGTGATAAAAAATTCCGGCTTTAACTACAGCATCACAAAACCAACATCAAACGGTGTCAAAAAATTACTGATCGGTCCTTATCATTCAAGAGCTTCTGTTGATGCTGCACTTGTGCAGGTAAGAGACCGCATCAATAAAAAAGCCTTTGTAGTTAAAAAGTAATCAGTCATGTATAAAACAATTCTTTTTGACCAATTAACCCCAGTTGCGCTGTATGGAAAAATAAAAGAGACTTTTCCAAATGAGATCACCATGCTTTTTGAATCTGTTGTCAATACAGTAGATGGAAATTTCTCTTTTATTACGATTGGGGCACAAGAGCGTCTGAGTTATAAAGACAACACCACACACTATATAGATAAAAATGGGAAGGAAAACATACTCAGTGAAGATCCTTTTTCATTTTTACAATCATATTACAACGATATTGAAAAAGAAAAATACAAAGAGATAGCTGCAGAGGTTGGGTTCTCCTTTGTAGACGGCTTCATAGGATTCATCGCTTATGATATGGTAAAAGTATTTGAGCCTACACTTGAAGAGAGCATGAATGAGCTCTTAGACCCGCTAGGTACACCTGACTTAGACTTGGTGCGTCCTAAGATCATTCTTGCCTATTCGCATAAAGCTGCAAAACTTACGCTCATACTTAATGATGACTCTTTTGGTGCTGAGATTGAGTCTATAGAAGCACTGCTCCATAACACCTGCACACCTATGCCTCTCAAAGCTGTAAAATTAGAAGGAGAGGGATCATTTAGCATTGACGAAGCACACTTCAAAGCTCTCGTTGATGAATCTAAAGAAAATATACGTTCTGGGGATATTTTTCAAATACTCCTGGCCAACAGATATACACAAAAGGGCTACATAGATCCTCTCAGTTTTTACAGAATACTTCGTTCTAAAAATCCTTCTCCCTATCTTTTCCTGCTTGACTACGAAGATTTTTCCATCTGTGGATCCAGCCCTGAGGTTATGGTACGCTTGACGGAAGGAGAGATACTCTTACGTCCTATAGCAGGTACACGTAAACGTGGTAAAAATGCGCAAAGAGACAAAGAACTTGAGCAAGAGATGCTGGATGACCCTAAAGAGTGCGCAGAGCATCTTATGCTCATTGACCTGGGTCGTAATGATGTGGGTCGTGTAGCAAAGACAGGTACTGTCAAAGTCACAGATATGATGAGGGTAGAAAAATACTCTCACGTGATGCATATGGTGACAGATGTTGAAGCAGATATAGAAGAAGGCAAAGATATGTTTGACCTCTTTGCTGCTACATTTACAGCTGGTACTATGACAGGCGCACCTAAAATAGAAGCTATGAAACTCATCGCACAATATGAAGGCTTAAAACGCGGTTTCTACTCTGGTGCCGTAGGGTACTTCTCCTTTGACGGCAATATGGACTCCGCGATTGCCATACGTACCTCACTCATCAAACCTGACAGTATTACACTGCAGGCAGGTGCAGGTGTTGTAGCCGACTCCATCCCTGAACTAGAATATCTTGAAGTAAAAAATAAACTAGGTGCCTTACTAGCTACCCTTAAAGAAATGGAAACACTGTAGGCTCAATAACATCGACCACAAAGTATACAGACAAGAATAATGGTCGATTGCATCGACCCTACAAGATACAATAGAAAAGAGGTTCCTATGTCAAAACTTTTTGCTATCTTTGGGAACCCTGTTTCTCACTCTAAATCGCCCCTTATGCATAACCTTTCCTTTCAAGGCTTAGGCTATGATGCCTGTTATACCCGGTATTTACTGGAAGATGGCAGCAGACTCAAAGAGACATTCTTTCACTTAAAACTCAAAGGTGTGAACGTCACTGTACCTCACAAAGAACATGCCTACCATGCCTGTGATCTATTAGACCCTTTTGCACAGAAAATCGGGGTGGTCAATACGATTGTGGAACGTGAAGGAAAACTCTATGGCTACAACACAGATGCACCAGGTTTTTTAAAAGCCATTTCTGAATTTAAGAACATTCAAACTATACTTTTTTTAGGTGCAGGAGGCACAGCACAGTCTACCTCAAGCATTTTACGAGATGAAGGCTATGAGGTCACCCTCCTTAACAGAAGTGCGGCACGTTTGGAAAAGTACAAAGAAGCTGGGTTTCAAACCTATACTTTTGACACATTTCCCAGAAAAAATGTACATTATGATCTTGTCATAAATATGACATCTGCAGGCCTTGAAGATGACAATCTCCCCGCCCCCAAAGAAATACTTGATGTTGTCATACCAAAAGCACAGGCTTGCGTAGATGTCATTTATGGGAAAGAAACGCCATTTTTAAAACTTTCAAAACAATATCAAAAACCTACCAAAGATGGTTCAGATATGTTACTATATCAAGGCATTATTGCTTTTGAGTACTTTACCAATCAAGCGTATACTTTTAATGACATCAAAGCACATATGGAAAAGGCATTTGTTTTATAAAAAGCATTAAAATACAGAAATCTTAAGAAAAGTTTCTTAGCTTTCTTTTGCCTGTCCTATTTGATTTCAATTAACCTTTTCTCACTAAAATAAGAACTATAGAAGATAAGGAACACCATGATAAATATTTTAATGATTGAAGACGATACAGAATTTGCAGAACTTCTTAGTGAATATCTTGCCCAATATGATATCAAGATCACTAACTTTGAAGATCCCTATCTTGGGTTAAGTGCCGGTGTTAAAAAATATGACCTGCTGATACTTGACCTTACACTGCCAGGCATGGATGGTCTTGAAGTATGTCAGGAGGTAGTTGAGAAATATGACATTCCTATTATTATCTCT
>DQVY01000215.1 GCA_015661535.1 Sulfurovum sp.
ATGCAATACGCAGAGGTTTCAAAACGCTGTCTGTCCCATAAAGGTTCCATAATGTACACCAAGGTCTCCTCTCCCATACTCTTTTTAACTTTTTTCAAAATCGTCACTATATCTTCTTCTTTAAAACAATCAAGGAATTGGCTCATCCATACGATATCATAGCCTGAGGGGGTCTTGGACTGAGGATCAAGCACATCTCCTGCATGAAAGTGTACACGCGCTGCCAAGCTCTCTTTTTTAATATTTTCTTCTGCCAACGCAATCTGTTCAGGAAGATCAAAAATGGTCACAGAAAGAGACGTGTCTTTTTTTGCAAGCGCTATAGAGAACTTACCCGTATTCCCTCCAATATCAAGAATTTTTTTAGGCGCAGATTTAAGTAAAATGTCAATCGCTTCATTAAAGGCCGTATCGGAATAGTAATGGTCAAAAGCAAACCAGCTCTTTTGTGCTTTTTCAGGAAGAGAAGAGAGTGCAGGATAAATAGTTTTCCAGTCACCAAATACTTTTAATCCTGTCGCTTCTTCTTTTTGCAATGCCTCATCCAAAGCATAAAGGCCCAAATAGTTTACATCATGGTTATAATCCATGTTAATGCGTGTCATGTCGTCTTTGAGTAAAAAATAGCCTGTTTTGGTTAGATAATATTTGTCATCTGAGTACTTTACAATATCTGCACTAAGTGCGGTTTCGAGCATTACTGTCAAAGCATATCTGCTTAGAGACATTTTTTCTACCATCCCTTCTAAAGTCAAGCCCTCTTTTGTGTACTGATACAAGAGTTCAAGTACACCTAGATCACGCATGGATCTGGCTACTTGAAAAATAATAGGGGCAAAAGCGATCTTTTGGGCTTCATACTGCGCTTCAAGTGCTGTTTTAGTGTCATTCTGGGTGAAAAATTCAGGCATAAGGTTCCAAAGGTAGATGTACTTAATCATTCTAGTGATTAGCAGCCACTATTGTATAAGAGATTTAGTTAGTTTTCGATAAAATATATCTTAATAGATGAAGGGGGAAAGCTACCATGTTAAAAGGTTTTTATACTGTTTTAGACAAAACAGACACATCATGCCGTATTCAGTTTGCAGATGCGGAACATGAAATTTTTCTAGCCCATTTTCCCAAGCATCCTATTGTACCGGGTTTTGCACTGATCGATACCCTTGCAGAAATTTTGGAGGATACGGTTGTGCATATTAAACAAAGTAAATTTATTGCGCATGTATTGCCAAATGACACGATCGATTGCCGAATAGATACAAAAGAGCACAAAAAACATATTGTGCTTACAAAAGACAATAAAAGAGTAAGTGAGTTCAGCTATGAAACCGCATAATGTCGTTGTCGTTGTCCCTACCTATAACAATCCCCTTAGCATCCAAGCAGTGATAAGCGATATTTTGGCACATGGATACAAGGTCATTGTAGCAGATGACGGTTCAGATGTACATGTTTCCTCCCTCTACGAAAATGAAAATACAGACAATATCTATTTTGTACGCCACGAGAACAACAGGGGCAAAGGTGAAGCCATACTATCTGCTGCAAAAAAAGCAAAGGCGCTAGGCTATACCCATATACTGAGTATGGATGGTGACGGACAACATTTGGCTTCACAAGCCCATAAACTTATTGAGGTCATAGAGGACGAGACCATTATTATTGGTGCCAGAAACTTTGACCTTGACAATGTACCTTTGGGCTCCAAGTTTGGTCGCTGGTTTTCAAACATGTGGGCCTGCTGGGACACAGGGTATACCATTACGGATTCTTTATCTGGTTATCGTATCTATCCTGTCTCGATCATCGATCTTCCTATTGAAACACACCGTTTTGACTGGGAGATGGAAGTGCTTGTCAGGCATGCGGATGCAGGCAAAAAGATAAAAGAAGTAGTGATCGAGTGCTATTACCCTTTGGCAGAAGAAAGAGTAAGCCACTTTAGAAAATTTGGAGACACAGTAGCCATCGTTTGGGTACATATTCAGATATTGCCCTTTAAGTGGCTCAAGTGGCTTAACCCTTTTTCAAAGTAGCGTACGATGAGTAAAGGAAAACAAAGGGGCAGCGGCTGGAGCATCAAACTTGCATTGTGGGTCCATGATACCTTTGGATACAATTTTATCTACTTACTGCTCTACCCTATCAGCTTTTTTTACCTCTTGGTTGCGAGCAATGCAAGACAAGGTCTTATCCCTTATTACCGGCATTTGAATCACCCTTTTACAATGAAGGTCTATTTTCAGCATCTGCATACCTTTGCTATCTGCATGACAGACCGTTTTGTCTCCAAAATGACACCCGATAAATATACTTTTACGTACAAAGACCAGGATGTCCCTCATGAAATACTTGAAGAAGGTGCCATACTGCTTTACTCACACTTTGGAGGCTGGGCAGCATCCCAAAATGGCGCACATATCAAAAATAAGATCAATGTCGTGATGCAGGAAGTGATGAGAGAAGGTATAAAAGCCATAGAAGAAAAGCTGGAACTCACTTCACAAATACATATTATTGACCTGAACCAAGGGACATTGGCTGTTTCCATACAGGTTGCCAATGCACTCATGAACAATGAGATCGTAGCTATTATGGGTGACCGTGCAGCCAATGACAAATCTGAACTTTCTCTTCCCTTTTTGGGAGGAGAAGCATATTTCAACAAAAACCCTTTTCAAATTGCCTACAAAACAAAAAAAGTGATTGTGGTGTATTTCATCATTCTAACGGGCAAACAAAAGTATACTGTCGAATATATTACTATTAGCATGGATCAAGAAAAAAAAGAGGGCTTGGCTGTTTATGACGCCATGTTGGAGTATGTAACAAAATATGAAGAAATAGTCAAAAGATATCCGCAGCAGTGGTTTAACTTTTTTAACTTTTGGGAGAAAAAATGATTTTAACAATAGACCGCAGGCATATCAGTTTAGAAGAGATTATAGCGGCACAGAAGCTTGAGATTTCATCTGAAACGCATTTTGTCGAAAAAGTTGAAAAAGCACACAACTTTTTAATGAATGAGATAAAAACGAAACCTATTTATGGTATTACAACAGGCTATGGTGCATCTGGTAAAAACTATGTTTCCTATGAAGATGCAGAACGCTTACAAACCAATTTATTTAGATTTCACGGCTGTGGCGTAGGAGAAAACTTAAGTGAAAAGGTCTGCCGTTATGCTGTAATGATGCGTATCGTCTCTTTGAGCAAAGGACGTTCTGCTGTAAGCATGAACCTTTTACACAGACTGCAGCTTCTCATTGAGAAAGACATCATTCCCGTTATCCCTTCACAAGGTTCTGTAGGGGCAAGCGGAGACTTAACTCCTTTGTCTTATATTGCGGCAGTTATCGCCGGGGAGAGAGAAGTGTACTACAAAGGTGACATAAGAGATGTCTCGGAGGTGTATGCCGAACTGGGCATTGAAGCCTATGCTTTTAAACCTAAAGAAGCCCTTGCCATTATGAACGGAACAACCATCATGTCTGCTATTGCCCTGGATGCCCTAGAGTCATTTGAGGTCATACTTGACAGCATGGAATCTTATGTCGCGGCCATGTTCGAAGTTTTGCTGGGAGATGACACCCCTGTCTCAGATTTTGTACATGATTCCAAACCTTTTTCCGGACAAATTGCTTCAGCCAAAAATATACAGCGTAAAATGTCTGGGTCTAAACTGACCCATGGCCGGGATGCACGTTATACAAAGTTTTTTGAAGACAATGACCTTAACATCCAAGACACCTACTCTATGCGTTGTGCCCCTCAGGTTTTAGGGGTCATTAGAGACAATTTAACCATTTCTAAAAACTGGGTAGAGACAGAAATAAACTCTGTCAATGACAATCCCCTTATCGATGGGGAGAACGGGAAGATCTATACCTCTGGTAATTTTTACGGAGGCTATGTCGCACATGCGATGGATACCCTCAAGATTTGTGCCGCCAACCTTGCCGACCTCTTAGACAAAGAGTTTGCACTGCTGGTAGACCATAAATTCAACAGAGGGCTGGGTGAGAACCTGAAACTTGAACCGGAGTCTTATTACCATGGGTTTAAAGCCATGCAAATCACCCTCAGTTCTCTCTCTGCAGATGTCATTAAAAATACCACAGCCGCTTCCATTCATTCTCGTCCTACGGAGTCACTCAACCAAGACAAAGTCTCTATGGGGACTACCGCGGCCAATGATTTTGCAAAAATGATCCCTGACCTGCACAACATGTTAAGCATTGCTTTTATGGGGATGGCCCAAGCTGTAGATATACGAGGGCCAGAAAGAGTCTCTCCTCACTTAAAATTGATCCATGACAACATTAGAGAAGATATTTTAGCCCTGAGAGAAGACAGACGTATGGACAAAGACATTAGAAAAGTAAAAACACTTTTAAAAGAGAAAAAGTTTGTCTAAGATGCAAGAAAAAAGTGTTTTGGTCACAGGTGCTACAGGCGACATTGGTGTAGCAGTGGTACGAGAGTATGCCCAACATGGCTACTACGTCTACATACACTATCATTCCAATCAAAAAAAAGCCGAAGCGCTCCTTGCTGAGATAAAGCATGGGGAGGTCATTACTTTTGACATGAAGAACAAAGACGACATTCAAACAACACTTGAGAATATTGAAGTGGAGGTACTTGTTCACAGTGCAGGCATCATTAAAGACTCTTTGTTCTTTTTTATGGAGGATGAAGATTGGGAAGATGTGATCTCCATCAACCTCAATGCGCTGTTTTATATCACTAAAGTACTTACCTATAAAATGATGCAGCACAGAAAAGGTTCCATTGTCAATATAGCGTCAGTTTCAGGCTTGGTAGGAAATTTCGGACAGGCAAATTATGCCGCTTCAAAAGGAGGCGTCATAGCCTTTACAAAAAACCTTGCTTTAGAGTTGGGGCGCTATAACATTCGCGTGAATGCTTTGGCACCGGGTATCATAGATTCAGAGATGATACAGGACATCCCTGACAAAAAAGTACTGACAAAACAGATTCCACTGGGTCGCTTTGGAGAGCCGGAAGAGGTGGCAAAATGTGCTTACTTTATGGGCGTTGAAGCCACGTATGTCAGTGGAGAAGTATTGAACATTTCTGGAGCCATGGTACGCTAAAAGATGAATATGCTGTTCTCTTTACTCTATGCTCCGCTTGTCTTTCTCTCTCTACGCTATTTCGACATTCGTCATGCAGCGGCAGCTATTTTCATCATTGCTGCATTGTGGTTTTTATTTTCTCTTAAAAACATAAAGATCACTATACTTTTCCCTCTGTTTTACATGTCTATTGCCTTGTTTGCCTATATGTCAGAAGCGTTTTTAGTACTGAAGATCATGCCTTTGCTCATTTCCCTCTTTTTCTCACTTCTGCTCTTGGTCTCCTACCTGCAGGAACGTTCTCTCATTCTTTATTTTGCAAACAGATTTTCGAAACATACCATTGAAGAGAAAGAGCAGGCATACATACAAAAAAGTACACTCTTTTGGTTTTTAATTACCTTGGTCAATATTGCGATTCATACACTTGCTTACCTCTCTGATACTATGTATTTTTGGCTATACTACAGTTCAATTGGCTGGTATATACTCTTTATACTCGCGGGAATATTGCAATTTATGCACAGAAAATATTGCTTTTTAAAGGATGATAATGTTTAAAATACTTTTACTCGCACTGCTCTTTAATGCGCTCATTTCTGCAAAAAGTGTACATTTTATGGAAGAAAAATATTATGCATCTCTAGACAAGACGATCAGCAAAAAAGGGCTTATCTCTTTTCGCAACCAAAAAATAGCGATACGTTACGACAATGAAACACGTAGCATAGAATATGACGGTACCTACCTACGCACCTACACGGGGAAGCAGGTAAAAAAAGTAAATCTTGACCAAAAACCTGCCATTAAAATGTTTTTTATGCTCTTTGAGTCTGTATACTTCAACAAAACGAATACCCTCTCCTCCTATTTTGACATAAAAAAGAAGGACCACATCGTCACATTGTCACCTAAAAAGAATGTTGCACAGCACATCTCTTCCATGCACTATAAAAAAGAAAAAGGAAAATTACACTTTTTAGACATACACCTAGATCGGAAGAG
>DQVY01000109.1 GCA_015661535.1 Sulfurovum sp.
AAAGACAATTTATATGCAGGGCTCATAGAACACTATAAAAAAATAGCAAAACCTTTTGCAAAAGTGGAAGTGATCGAAGTTTTTGACAAAGAGATCGCCAAAGCCCAGGACATTTCACCAAAACTAGCACAAAAAGCCTATACCAAGGCACTCGAAAAATATTTGGATTCTGGTATAAATATTGCTTTGGATCCTGGATCGAAAGAAGTAGATAGTCATGATTTCGCAAATCTGCTTAAGGATAGCGTGCAGGTAAATCTCTTTATTGGCGGTGCATACGGCTTTGAGAGGGATTTTTTGAGTAAATGTAATAATGCAATATCATTTGGTAAAATAACGCTTTCACATAAACTTGTGAAAGTTGTATTGATGGAGCAGATTTTTAGAGGTTTGACTATCAACAATAACCACCCATATCATAAATAGGAACCAATTAATGTTGACAGAAGTAGAATTAGAAGATTTTCAAAATAAGTTATTGGACAGAAGAGTACAGATAGAGAAAAACCTTAGAGGTACATCACTTGAGTTAGATGAAATGAGAGGACTTGAGCTGAATGATGAGGGAGATTATGCGGCGGCTTCTGCAGAAACTATTATAGATAGTGCTATTTTAGAGCAACAACGTAAAGAATTAAACGAAATTGAACTTGCTTTAGATAAAATTAAAAGAGGAGTATTTGGTATTTGTGAAATGTGTGAGGAACCTATAGGTAAAGCACGTTTGGAAGTAAAAAACTTTGCACGTTTTTGTATCACATGTCGTGAAATAAGCGAGAAAGAACACAATCATACCAAGTAGTCTTCATCATTTCAGCAGGATTAGGGGAGGAGAAATAAAATGAGATTAGGTTTATATATTTTTGCAACGTTGGTACTTATCGGTATAGTAGGTGCATTTACCTATGCTATGAATCCAGATAATTATATTATGGAGGTTATGGGTATCAATCTGAATTTCCCTATAGCACTCTGGGTGACCCTGCCAATGATCCTCTTGTTTATTTTTACAGTGATCCATATATTTTATTATGGTTTAAAAAACTATTTTTTACTTAAGAAGTGGGAAAAAGACACCAATACTTTGGAAGATGCCTTGTACTGGTCTTTGGTGAATGAACCTAAAAAACAGAAATACAGTATTGAGAAGATGGGAAATACAGCCTGTATTTTAGAAAAAGCTTCACTTGATCTGTCTGACAATGTAGAAAATCTTAACCCAAGACTTTCCCATGTGGTCAATATCATACAAAAGATCAAGAATGGTGAATACATAGACCTAAAAGAAGAAAAATTGTCTAAGGTCTTTCATGCAGGCAATCCTATTTTGATACAAAATAGACTCAACCGTCTTGAAACAGACGAAAAGTTCCCTGAAGATATCATGCGGGCAACTTCAGAGTACTCTCCAGCTGTTCAGGCACAGGCACTTGAAGTGTTTGCTCGAAAAAGTAACTTTACCCAAGCAAAAAAATATGCAAAAGTATTTGATGTAAAAAACTTTTTAACGATGTTAAAACGTGTCAATTCAGAAGATGATCTTGAAATGACCTCTGAAGTATTGGCGGAGTTTGTGCAGGCACTTGAGCTGTCTTGCAGAGACTTTGTTGAAATGGCTTTGGTGACAAAGAAATATTTGAAACCAGAAGAAAATCTTACTTTGTTCAGAAAATTTCAAGATGATAATGAAAAAGCACAAAATGCCTATTTATATCTCTTGTTTGAATATGAACTTTTAGAACAGGCATCAAGATACCTTGATGAGGCTGATGAAAATGAGTTTGTTAAATTTAGAGCATTCCATGAGTTAAAAAAGCTGCATAGCAAATATAGATTGGAAGATATTGTTGATATACAGTCTGTTTGTATACCAGCAAGAGAGTTTTAGACTTTCTTTTTGAATTTGGCTTATGGCAACACTTGATTTCTCCCACCCCCTTTACTTCTTAGCCCCCTTAGCGGGCTTTACCGACCTTCCTTTCCGCTCTGTTGTGAAGAAGTTTGGTGTAGACCTGACCACATCTGAAATGATCTCTTCCAATGCCTTGGTACATCAGAGTAAAAAAACCTATAAGATGTTGGAAAAAAGTCCTATTGAAAACCCCTATGCCATACAAATTGCAGGTTCTGACCTGGACGTGATCAAGCGCGCGGTAGAGATCATTAATGCACGTGATGATGTGACAAGCATAGATCTAAACTGTGGTTGTCCTGCACCAAAAGTGGTCAATAACCTTCAAGGTTCTTCTTTGTTGACAGATCTACCCCAAATGGCAAAAGTGATAGAAACGATCAAGAAGTATTCGAACAAGGAGTATACCTCGGTAAAATTCCGTTTGGGTTTTAATGAAAAAAACCATGAAGAGATCGCCCGAATTTCTGAAGAGAGTGGGGCAGACTATATTGCGGTACACGGGAGAACACGAGCAGGACGATATAAGGCGGCAGTAGACTATGATGCCATTGCTGAAGTGAAACAGGCTGTAGGTATACCGGTGATTGCCAATGGTGATATTGATACCCCTGCGAAAGTAAAGTGGGTGTTGGAATACACTGGAGCAAATGGTGTCATGATAGGACGTGCAGCAGTGGGAAAACCTTGGATCTTTAAACAAATTAAAGAGGGTATGGAAGAACCTACACCTGAACTCATTAAGGAAGTGGTCTTAGAACATTTTGATCAAATGATAGCCCATTATGATAAGTATGGTGCGATTGTGTTCCGAAAAAATCTTCACTCTTATTCCAAAGCAGGATATAAAGGTGCTTCCGCCTTTAGAAATGATGTGAACCGCATAGAAGACCCTAAAGAGATGCGAAAAGTAATTGAAGCTTTTTTTTCCCAGACCTTTCTCTCTTCTTGACAAATGTCAAATGAACTGCTTCACAGGTAGACTATAATCTATCAAAAAGAAGGACCATACGATGACGTTCATTATACTAAAAACAATACATCTTTTTGCAGCATTTATTTATGGGGGATTTCTTATTGTAGATAATCTCTTTTTGCTACATATAAAAGAGTCATACAGTGAAGAGGAACATAAAAGCATTCGTGAATCATTTATGAAGTATGTCCGGAAGGTAGTGCCTCCTAGTCTGCTTGTTGCCGTATTGACAGGACTTTACCTTATCACACAGGTATTTGGACCTGTAGGTGAAGAAGGAATGAGTTCTTTTCAAATGATGCTTTCACTCAAAGCATTTTTAGGTATTTGGTTGGGGATCAGAGGTTTTTCTCAGGTATATCTAGGCATACAGCCTTTGGTATTTAAAAGCCATGTCCTGCCTTTTGCTTTTGTGGTGACCATTATTTTTCTTTCTCAGTTCATGTATATTTAGTCAGATTTTTTACGCGACCTTTCTACCAATATTGAGAGTACAAAGCTACTCAATACAAAGCCAAGGAAAAGGAAAAATCCTACATTCAAATGGGTGTCATTGGTGGTGATGACATTGATAGGCACACTTTTCTCTTCCAATGATTTTAATTCATTGGTGATGATACCGTCAAGACCAAGATATGCCATAAAGATAGAGACAACCATCACATCTGCCATAGACCACTTGGTTGATTTTAAGGCAAAAAATCGAACAACAGCATTGTTCCCTATAAAGTTCCTACTGTAAAAATAAAGATAGGTTGAGACAAGTTTTAGGAAAGGGAAGATTACTGAAAAGAGTGTCAATAATACACCTACAAAGATCATTTTAGCCTCATCATATTCTAGAAGGAGTTTGACCAGGTCAGAAATGCTTTTTGTTTGATAGAAGAGGACCTGGTCTGTAAAGATAATGGATTTCTCCAGCATCATAAAGTGGAACTTGGCTATTTTTGCTTCTATGTCGATCATAGGAAGGAAGAGACCGGGTATAAGCAGGGTAACACTTGTGGCAGTAAGTAAAAACAGTGTTACAGAGCGCAGCATAGTCCCCTGTATAAGGACAAGTACAATAAGCAGTAGCGCTAAAGATAAGATGATCATAGCTTCTCTGTCCATGACTTGACTGTTTTGAGCCAAAAGACCGTCCAGTACAATGGTACACGCTTCAAAACTTTCCGTGTTGTAACGTTTTAGAATATTATTGTACGCAGTGATATCTGTCGGTGAAATATTGTTTTCTGTTAAGGCATAGAGTTTTTCTCTCATGACTTTTTTGAGTATTTTCTGGTTGTTTGGTCTTTCAAGCTCATTTA
The DNA here is from genome assembly GCA_015661535.1 of Sulfurovum sp. Taxonomy (GTDB): domain Bacteria; phylum Campylobacterota; class Campylobacteria; order Campylobacterales; family Sulfurovaceae; genus Sulfurovum. The sequence goes on from DQVY01000109.1 coordinate 4,199, forward strand.
AAATAGTTTCTGTAAACTCCGGGACCCTGTTCCTTAGATCTTTAATGTTCACAAGAGAGTCGGTGACCATTTGTTTGGTGTCACCCAGGAGAGAATTAAAAAAGCCTCTTTGGTTTTTATTTTTTTCTCTTACACTCCTGTCTGCTTCAACAATGAGTGTGTCAAGTATGGTTTCCACATAGGCTTTTATCTCTGCCCGACTGCTTGCTGTAAAATCAAATTCATCAATCTTCTGGTCAATGACATCCGCAATCTTTTCTGTCCATATGGAAGAGTTGAAGAGTCCAAATTCAACACTGTGAAGCTGTGCATAGTCTTCTTTCAGCACCTTTGCTTTACGTCCGGTCTCAAGAAGGTTGATGACAGTATATATCATAGTTGAGAGTACAAAAATACTCAAAATAACCAACGATTGTTTAAATATCTTTTTAAAAAATGTCATATTTATGCTTCCCTGCAATTTATCTTGACTTAGTATATCAAAATTAGTGTAAATTATGTAAGAAAAGTGATATAATCTATTCTCAAGATCACCTCTGATAATAGGTGACACTCACAACATCACTAGCTTTTGTCTAGGCTAGGTACTCTTTTGTAGTCCTAGCACATTAGCTAAGTCAAGAAAGAGTAACAACGCATAGGCGAAATCTAGTGCTGCCCGTAGGGTGGGCTTTACCTATTATCAGAAGTGATCTTAACTTTTGGAGCGCAAAAAATGATCGTAGAATTTATACTTGTTGGTATTTTTATAGGAACAATGTCAGGATTTTTTGGTATTGGGGGAGGAATGATCCTTATCCCGATACTTTTGGTTTTGGGAATTGATGTGAAAGATGCCATTGGTATTTCTATTGTTCAAATGGTTTTTTCTTCCATTTTTGGATCCTATCTTAACTATAAAAAAGGTTCACTTATCGTTGGTGAAGGTGTTTTTGTTGGTTTTGGCGGCTTTCTTGGTGGATATATTGGCGGGTATGTCACACACTATCTTCCCGATGTTGTATTACAGTTTACGTTCATGGCTTTACTCCTTTTTGCGCTGTTGCGTCTTTTCTTTTCTCAAAATCATGAAGATGACAGCCAGACAAAATCTCTGAATAAACTCTTGCTTTTTAGTATTGGTGTAGGTATTGGTATCTTTTCCATTACATTGGGTATTGGAGGATCTATCATATTGACACCGTTATTGGTCGGTTTGTTACATTACCCATTAAAAAAAGCAGTCAGTGCAGGGCTCTTTTTTGTAGTCTTCTCATCGATAGCAGGTATGATCAGCAGATTAAGTACAGGAAGTATTGATTTTTCAAATGCATTGATCGTAGCTACGGCTTCTCTGGTCGGTGTTGCCATAGGTATTTGGCTAAAAGACAAAATAAGCTCTAAAAACCACAAAACAGCACTCCTGGCACTCTATGTATTTGCTTTGGGTATGCTGGTCAAGAAGATGTGGCTATGATAAAATTAGAAATTAGAAATTAGAAATTAGAAATTAGGGACAATAATGGCAGTAAAACAAGATATGATACATGTGTACGGTGCAAGAGAGAATAATTTAAAAAATATAGATATAAGCATCCCTAAAAACAGACTGGTAGTGGTCACAGGCATTTCCGGTTCTGGTAAATCTACGTTGGCATTTTCAACATTGTATGCAGAGGGACAGCGGCGTTACATTGAGTCTCTCTCTTCGTATGCACGACAGTTTTTAGGACGTGTCGGAAAACCGGATGTTGATAAGATAGAAGGCTTGACCCCTGCTATTGCCATAGACCAGAAAACCACTTCTAAAAACCCACGTTCTACCGTAGGAACCATTACCGAGATCTATGATTATTTGAGACTGCTTTTTTCTCGTGTAGGAGAGCAGCATTGCCACGAGTGTGGCAAACCTATCTCTTCTATGTCTGCCTCGGATATTATTGAAGAGGTACTGAAACTGCCTAATGGGGCAAAACTCATCATTATGGCACCCTTGGTCAAAGAGAAAAAAGGTACCTTTTCTGACATGCTGGAATCTCTGCGCCACAAAGGGTATATACGTGCGATGATTGATGGCGTGATGGTACGTCTTGATGATGAGATAGAACTTTCAAAAACAAAAAAACATACCATAAAAGTTGTGGTAGACAGGGTTGTTGTAAAAGAAGAGAGCCGTGACCGTATTGGGCAAGATGTAGAAAAAGCACTGAAAGAGTCTTATGGTGAGCTGGAGATAGAAGTACTCAACTTTGAAGAGATCGATTTTGAAAGACAGCATATGCACTACTCTGAGCATCTGGCCTGTTTTGACTGTAAGTTAAGTTTTGAACCCCTGGAGCCTGTAAGTTTCTCTTTTAACTCACCCAAAGGTGCCTGTCCCTCTTGTGATGGTCTGGGGATCCGTTATGCGATCGATCTTAAAAAGGTGATTGATTCTTCACTCTGCATTGACAAGGGTGCGGTAAAGATCATGTATGGGTTTAACAAAAGTTATTACACCAAATTTTTAAATGCCTTTTGTGAGCAAAATGGCATAGACATCAAAAAACCTTATGGTGAGCTGGAAACCCATCAGCAAAAAGCCATACTCTATGGGAATGGCGGTACAGTCAATTTTACCTGGAAACGGCATAAACTGACACGAGAATGGCCGGGTGTGGTCAAATTTGCCCATGATATGTTTAAAGATGAAAAAGACCTCTCTGAATATATGACAGAAAAAGTGTGTGACAAATGTGAGGGACATCGCCTGCGCCCACGTTCATTGGCGGTTAAAATAGAAGGGCTTAATATCGCAGATATAATCTCTATGCCTATTGAAAAATCATATGCCTATTTTGCAGATAAGAACAGTTTTTCTCATCTTTCTGAACAGCAAAAAATGATAGCAGAATCGATACTCAAAGAGCTCTATGAAAGACTCTATTTTCTTTATGATGTAGGACTGGGCTACATTACACTGAACCGTGATGCCAGAAGTATATCCGGAGGTGAGGCACAGCGTATTCGTATCGCTTCTCAAATAGGCTCCGGGTTAACAGGTGTGATGTATGTGTTGGATGAACCCAGTATCGGTCTGCATGAACGTGACACGATGAAACTCATACGTACCTTGAACTCTTTACGTGACAAGGGAAATTCTGTCATTGTCGTGGAGCATGACAAAGAGACCATTCTTGCAGCAGATTACATCATCGACATTGGTCCTGGAGCAGGGGAGTTTGGCGGGGAAGTGGTCTTTTCCGGTGATGCCAAAAAACTGGCAAAAGCCAAAACACTCACAGCAGACTATATGTATGGAAGAAAAGATATCTCTTATACGCATGATAATCCACAAGAAAGCTGGATCGAGATGAAACATGTGAGTGTGAATAATATTGAAAATCTTGATGTAAAGATACCACTACAGAACCTTGTATGTGTGACGGGTGTGAGCGGTTCAGGGAAATCTTCACTTATTTTACAGACATTGCTGCCTGTGGCAAGAGAGTTGCTGAACCGTGCAAAAAAAGTGAATAAAGTAGACGGTGTTGAGATCAATGGACTTGAAAAACTAGATAAAGTCATTTATCTTGATCAAAGCCCCATAGGACGAACACCGCGTTCAAACCCTGCAACGTATACAGGTATTATGGATGAGATACGTAAACTTTTTGCTCAGACCAAAGAGGCAGAACTGCGTGGTTACAAAATAGGGCGTTTTTCCTTTAATGTCAAAGGGGGACGCTGTGAAAAATGTCAAGGTGATGGTCAAATTAAAATAGAGATGCACTTTTTACCGGATGTACTGGTAAGTTGTGATACCTGTCATGGTACACGCTACAATGCCCAAACACTTGAAGTACGGTATAAAGGAAAATCTATAGCAGATGTGTTAGGTATGTCTGTAGGTGAAGCACTGGAGTTCTTTAAAGCCATTCCGATGATAGCTGTCAAACTGAAAACCTTGACAGATGTTGGTTTGGACTACATTACTTTAGGGCAAAATGCAACGACTTTGTCTGGTGGAGAGGCACAGCGTATTAAGTTGAGTAAAGAGTTGAGTAAAAAAGATACGGGGAACACACTCTATATATTAGATGAACCTACTACAGGACTGCATTTTGCAGATGTGGACAGACTTACAGGTGTGTTGCATCACTTGGTGGAACTTGGTAACTCTGTTGTCGTCATAGAACATAACTTGGACATGGTTAAAAATGCAGATTATATCATCGATATGGGACCTGAAGGTGGCAATAAAGGGGGGCTTATTATTGCTGAAGGTTCACCTGAAAAGTTAGCTGCAGAGTACAAAGAAACAAAATCCTATACGGGTGAATATTTGGCTAAAGAGTTGGCTGTTTAGGGTCTTTTAAACCCTCTTTTTAGTCCTTTTTTTCTATTTTTATTGGCAAATCCTATAGCCATTTTCATAATAGAAAGAAGGATGATCGCTGCGATGATCTCATACCCTATGGTCCAGGTTAAAAGAAAAGAAGATTCATCATTCAGTGACAAAAAGAGTTCTATTTTTGCCTCTGCCACATAAAAGAAAAGAAAGAGAAGTCCGGCAATATAAGGCAGTATAACAAAATAGATGGCTAAGAATATTTTTTCAAATCCCTCAGGGAAAAAGAGTGGTGTTTTTGCTAAGTCAACTTCTTGCTGTGTAAATTTATCAGGTCTTTTAAATGCTTCTCTTTTTGTACCCGTTGTTTGGGAAGCATTCGGTTTAGGCTTGATCATATGGGCTTTTTCCATGAAGTATCCTTGGTCGTTGTTTGGCAGACTATATAAAAACATGCCAATATACAAGGATAATAACATCTTATAGATTAACATATAGTTAATCATGTAAGATATCTTCATCACAATATTCATGGTGAGAATGAAAGCACTTCTAACAGAGAATAGGCTAGAATACATAAAAAACTAGGCTTTTTCTTGAAAACTATCACTATTATTGATACCTTTGGCTTCTTCTTTCGTTCTTACTTTGCACTTCCTCCTCTGCGTAACTCAGATGGTTTCCCAACGGGACTGCTTACAGGTTTTGTAAATTTGGTAGATACCCTGCGGCGTGACCACAGTACGGATTATTTGGTGTTTGCACTAGATGCAAAAGGGAAAACCTTTCGTAATGAGATGTTTCCGGCATATAAAGACAACCGTGATGAAGCACCGGAAGATCTAAAAAAACAACTTCCTGTTGCCATAGAGTGGATCGAACAAATGGGTTTCCCGAACCTTACGCGTGAGGGATATGAAGCAGATGATATCATCGCAACAGTGACAAAATTTGCCAGAGAAAAGAACTTAAAAGTACGTATCGTCTCTCATGATAAAGATCTCTATCAACTGATAGATGACGGTGAAGTTGTTATGTATGATGCTATTAAAAAACAAGAGGTAGATGAAGAGGCATGTATTGCAAAGTTTGGT
>DQVY01000219.1 GCA_015661535.1 Sulfurovum sp.
AGAAGTTGAAAGCACAAGAGTTAAAGCGTTTGATGAAAAAGATGCAAAAAGGCAAAACACCTACAATGATGTATCAGATGGGTGAGAGTAAAAAAGCCAAGAGAGAAGGAGATATAAATCCATGGTAAGACATTCTTTAAATCAATTGGCGTGTTTTGATTCGACTACTCTGACAGTCACGAACAGAAAATCCGCCCTTTGGGTTGAGCGCTCCTTTGTCGCAGTCAAAGCAAAACACTCTATTTCTATAGGAGAAAAATAAAATGACAAATCTTAAAAAAACATTACTAACACTATTCACTATCAACTATGCACTATTTACTCTGCTAAGCGCAGCAAGCGTAAGAGCCACGGTCAATACCGTAGAAGTAGTACAGGGAAACCCTGTGCAGCTTTACATTAAAGCCAAAGGAGGGGAGGCAACATTCCCCAATATCACCATGATAGAGGATGCTCCTGTAGTAGGACAATCTACAAACAGCAGTCAAAGTTATACGATGGTCAATGGTGACTTTAAAAGTGAAAAGACGACCACAAAGATCTTACAGTTCATTCCTCAAAAAGATATGACCATTCCCTCGTTTACTGTCAACATAGAAGGTCAGGCATATAAGACAAAACCTATTGACATTAAAGTTGTCAAATCGTCGGCGCAGACAGGAGAGAAAAATGCGCTTTTTTCCTTAGAGCTGCATGCGAACAAAGACAAGGTCATGGTGGGTGAATCGTTGATGGTGACCGTCTATTTCTCCCTTAAAAACGGGGTACGGATCTCACAAGATATACAATATGTCAAACCAGAGTTCCCAGGATTTACGGCTGTAGAGGTAGATGAAAAGAATACCTATATGAAAGGCAATTACCAGGTACAGGAGATACGTTATATCCTTACTGCACAAAAAGAGGGCAATATGACCATACTCCCGGCACAGGTAAAAGTTGGTATCCCAGACAGAAGCAGAAGAGACATTTTTGGTATGACCTTTGGTACCAAATGGTATCAAACAGCATCAAACTCACTTGACATAGAGGTTTTACCGCAAGCCCAAGAGAGTGATCTGGTGGGTGAATTTACAGCACGTACCAGTATTGATACGCAAGAGGTAAAAGCCAATACACCAGTGAATTTGACAGTCACTATTGAAGGAAAAGGAAACCTGGAAAGTTTTGAATTTCCAAAATATGAGATAGACGGGGTAACCGTTTACTCTGATGAAGCAAAGGTTGAAACAAAGATCGTCAATGGTGAGTTACACAGCAGCTATGTCAAAACCTTTGCTTTTATTTCAGATGCTGATTTTTCTATACCTCCAAAAGAATTCAGTATGCTAACGTTCTCTGACAAGCGTCTGAAAACACTGCATATAGATGGCTATGATATTAAGGTAAAAGCAGGACATAGTGCCTCTGCTGGTGTCAGCAATGAGCCAAAACAGGGTGTGGTACAGACCAACATGCCGCAAGGACCTCTGCAATCAAAAGAAGAGATGGCCAAAAATGGGAGTATTGAAAAAGAGGTTGAGGTTCAGTCTGTAGCCTGGTGGATGCTTGTACTTGCCTTTGTTCTTGGTGTAGTACTGACCTATGGTCTGCAACATCTTCCTAAGCGTGCATCTAAACCTTACAAAGAGAGTGAAGCGCTAAAAATACTCTATGGACACATGAGTGATGATCCTGAAGTGGAAGCGATGGTACGTAAATTGTATGCCAAAAAGAATGGTGATAAGTCTGTGCAGATAGATAAAAAAGTGTTAAAAGAGATGGTAGAACGGTTTGTCTAAGGAGTAGGGACGAAAGTCCCAGCTCCGAAGTTTTTACATATTATCACCAATGTGCATGGCAGTCTCAGCATCCCATCTGGCAACATGAAGTACGATCCATTTTTTAAATTCACCTTCTAAAAATTCCTGTACTGCTGCAGGGTCTTTGTTCTTATCCCAGTCTGCCTGAATGTCTTTGACTTTCCCCCTCATCGTGTCATGCTCTGCTTTGTGTATCTGTGCAGCATAAAACTTACTCTCTTCCATCATATCTTCTTCTGTTGTAAAGTGATCTTCAATGTCAAACTGCAGTACTTTAAAGAGTTCATCGATCTTGTCGATGTCTTTTGCCAAAACCGCATCATGAAAGCTGTTGACGATCTCTATCTCTTCATCGTGTAACATATTCATCATTGCATTGGAAACCTGTTGTACTTCGTTAGGTGCTATAAGCATAGTAAATTCCTTTAATAAAAATTATATAAGAAAATTGTATCGGGAAATACCCTAAGTGCTCTTGATTAAAATCAATAGGAGAATAAAGTGATATAATGGCATATATTGTAAAAAGGGAAGTCTGATGGGCATAGAAAATGTGGCATTTTTTCACGGAGAGATAGAAAAGGCATATTTTGAGAAGATCAAGGCTGCGTTGGAGGGGAAGAAGGTCGCTTACTGTTCACTGGCCCAAATGTTCAGTCTGGAGTTAGACCATTTTTCGCATATTCTTGTTTCTGGTAACATGCAGGATATCAAAGAGGTCCTGGCACTTGCTTTGCGTGATGACAAAAGTGTAGGGATCATTCCTCTGCCTAAGCAGAAAGAGCTCATGAAAATGTTTGCACTCTCTGAAAAGCTGTCTGAAAATGTGAAGCAGGCACTACTCAAAAGTGAAGAGAAAATAGATGTACTCTATGTCAATGGAGAGATGGTGCTTCAAGAGGTGGTGATAGGAGATGCGCCACCCCTTGACCTGTATGACAGCAGCGTTAAAAGTAAAACACTTTTGAGCCGTGTAAAACTTTTTTTGCATACCCTTCGTAAAGTCAAAACACTTCATCACGCAAAAATAAAACTCACCGATGCCAAAGAGAATGAGATAAAGTTTTCTGCAGTAGGCCTGGTAGGACTTGAGTATAATAATGGCACTTTTGCAGCCAAACTGCTCTCTAAACAAATAAATGCAGAAGACGGAAAACTTGCCTTACTAATCCTAGCCCCCATCTCTGTCTTGCAGTATGTTGGATATTTGTTTCATTCTTTGGTGTCAAAATGGCGAAATGATACCCTTCCCAAGTCTGTAGGCTACATTCGCAGCAGTGCCGTGAAGATAGAGTCAGACAGACAATTAAGTGTGTATATCGATTCGGAGTCTTATGGGACAACGCCTTTAACACTTCATACAGAAGAGAAAGTTTTGTCTTTGAGTGTAGGAGAGACATTTTGGGAGCAACAGAGTGAAAATACTAAAGAAAAAGACAGTATAAAAATAGATCACCTCCCTAAAGATGAGGAGAGTGCGAGTTATTTGAGTAAAGCTATTCCTTTTTTCTCTCATGCCAGCCAGGCACAATACACCACACTTTTTACAAATTTACGGGAAGAGAGCAAGTTTAATGCCTCTTTTATGGTCTTACTGACACTTTCATCGATCATTGCAACCTTTGGTTTGTTCATTAATTCAAGTTCCGTTATCATTGGTGCCATGCTTCTGGCCCCGCTTATGCAGCCTATTGTGAGTTTGAGTATGGGAGTACTGAGGCAAGATGTCGACTTGGAAGTAACTGCTTTTCAAACCATTGTTTTAGGGGTGATGACTGTACTTGTGACTTCGGCATTTATCTCATGGTTCATTCCCATTGAAAAGCTTACGTCTGAAATGTCGGGACGGCTATATCCAACGATCTTGGATCTTTTTGTTGCCATTGCTTCCGGGGCTGCAGCAGCCTATGCAAAGAGCAATGAAAAAGTTTTAGGCTCGCTGGCCGGTGTGGCTATTGCCGTGGCTCTTGTTCCCCCTGTAACTGTAGCAGGTATAGGTATAGGGTGGGGTTCTTGGCATATATTCTCCTCAGCCTTTTTACTTTTTATGACCAACCTTGTGGGCATCGTATTTTCTGCAGCATTTACCTTTGTTATTTTAGGTTTTTCTCCCATTCGTGTTGCCAAAAAAGGAATATTGACCTGGCTGCTGATCGTTGCTTTTGTTTCTATACCTCTCTATAGTTCTTTTGAACACATGAAAGAAAATATTTCTATACAAAGTGCCCTCTCCAACACTGAATTTAATTTAGGGGAACATAAGATCATGCTGCAGAACATTGTTTTGTTCAAATATGGAGAGAAACGTGAAGTACAGTGTGAAGTGATCTCTGATGGTATCTTAACGATGAAAGAGAAAAAGCGTCTACGTCATATTATAGAGACAAAAGTGGGTAACGAGATCGAAGTACTTGCCACCATGCGGTACCGCTTATAAGATATCGTGCAGTGTATTGGCTTCAGACATCCAGTCATTGAGGGTATCCCACTCTTCATTCTCTACCATTTTCTGGCATTTTTTAAGTTCAGACTGAAAGGTTTGGATGGCTTCAAGGACATTGTCCTTGTTTTGTTTGAAGATGTCTTCCCACATATTGGGTGAGGACTTGGCAATACGGCTCATGTCTTTGAATCCACCGCCGGCAAGGGCAACAATGCTTTGGGAGTCTTCCTGTTTCAGAACAGAATTGGCAAGTGCATAAGAGAGTGCATGGGGCATGTGTGAGATGAAGGCAGCATGTCGATCATGCTCTTTTGCACCCATACAGACGATGCTCATACCGATGTCAGAGAAAAGTGTTTTGGCAACGTTTTCCTGGTGTTTTCCACTCTTTTCTATGTCGCAAAGTACGATCACTTTATCGGTATAGAGGTCTTCAAGTGCAGCTGTAGGACCAAATTTCTCTGTACCGGTCATAGGGTGGGCAGTTACAAAATTCTTTCTGATCTCTGAGGGGATAGAGAGGGAGATCTTCTCTTTGGTACTTCCGAGGTCGATCACTGTACATTTTGGGTCTAAAGTACCTAACTGTTTTGCTACAGCGATGATGCCGTCCACGGGGATACTTAAAAAGATAATATCACAGGATCTGAGTGCTTCAAGAGAAGGGGCTATCTCATCGATGAGACCAAGGCTGAGTGCTTGTGTACAATGCAGTGCATTATGATCCAAACCGATAAAGTAATAGTCCTGAGGAAGCTTTTTGAGTGCCAGGCTCAATGAGCCCCCCATGAGCCCCAGACCAACAATTCCGACTTTTACATCTGCCATACAGTATGCCCCTCTTTTTTGGGAAGAGTATAGCATGATTTCTTTGTTTTCTTGTTTTCTTATGAGCCTCTTATTGAAAAAAAGATAAAATATTAGCAAATTATTCGAAGGCCGCACATATGATACAAAAGACAGCACTTATTACAATTCTCTTTACGTGGATCCTCCTGGGTTCATTGTTGTCAGCACAAAAAGTCACACAGATTAAATTCAAAGGCTTAGCACACCTTTCTCCAAGTGTTGCAAAGGAGATCTCAGGGATCCGTGTGGGTGAAGAGATGGACAATGAAAAGATCGATGACTCCATTAAAAACTTTTTTGCACAGGGCTATTTTAAAGATGTATGGGTTGACAGACAGGGCGGCGTACTGATCTACAATTTTGAAGAAAAAGTGGCGATCGCGAATATTGACATCAAAGGCTTTGGTTCAGGCGATGACGGTAAAAAGCTTTTAGAAGGTATTGGGCTTAAAAAAGGTGACCTTTACGATGAGAGACGTATTAAAAAGGCAAAAAGAGCATTGATCTCAAAACTGGAGAGTCAAGGCTATTATGATACGGTGATAGAAGTAAGTACAAAACCTGTAGGTGACACTTCAGTCTCCATTGTCTTCGATGTGAATAAGGGTGAGAAGATCGTCATTAAAAAGATGAACTTTGTGGGTGCTTCTGCCATAGACAAAAGTGATCTTGAAAGAGAACTTGCAAACAAAGAAGAAGATTGGTTAGGGTTTATGCCATGGAGAAACAATGGAGAAGCAGCTGTCGATCAGCTTGAGTATGATGCCTACAGAGTAAAAGATGTTTTTATGCAAAACGGGTATCTTGATGCCTACGTCAGTCCTCCTTTGATGCGTGTGGATTTTGGTTCCTACAATGCAGAGGTAGACTATCAGGTCAAAGAAGGTGTGCAGTACCGTGTAGGTACCATAGGTGTGACGCAGTCTGTCAAAGGATTGAACAGTGAAGCATTGACAGATGACCTTATTTTGACTTCAGGTAAGATCTTTAACGTAAAACGTATGCGTAAAGATATTGTAAGCCTTGAAGAAAAAGTAGGTGACCTGGGTTATGCTTTTGTAAAAGTGTCACCGCAAATGCATAAAGATCCTGAAAAAAAGATCATTAATCTGCAATACGTTATTGAAGAAGGAGATATCGTTACGATTAACGATGTGATCATTTCAGGAAATGACACGACAAAAGACAGGGTTATCCGTCGTTATATCTATCTTGCTCCGGGAGACAAATTCAGTGCAACAGACTTGAAAGATTCCAAATCTGCTTTAGGTAGAACAGGATTTTTTGAATCTATAGATATTCAAAGCCAAAGACTTGACAACAACAGGATTAACCTTCTAGTTAAAGTCAAAGAGACCTCTACGGGTACCATTTCTGCCGGTGGTGGGTATGGATCATTTGAAGGTTTGATGGTCAATGCGTCTATCTCCGATAGAAATATATTTGGTTCAGGTATCAACACTACTTTAGGGTTTGAGATCTCAAAAGTATCACAAAATGCAAACCTCTCTTTTGTGAATCCAAAAATATGGGACAGTATGTACAGTTTTGGTGTGAGTTTCTACAAAAGAAAATATGACTACATCGACTACAGTGAAGATTCATTGGGTGCTTCCATGACGGTAGGACGAGAGTTCTTGCGTCATTTTCACGGTTCTGTAGGTCTTGGCTATACAGATAATCAGTCAACGATCAATACAAATACAACCATTATCAATAGCTTTTTATATAATGATCAATACTCTAAAACCTCTGCCTACGCTTCGGTAAGCTTTGACAATACCGATGACTTTTTTGTCCCTAGATCAGGAATGAAAGCCATTGCCAATTTTGAATATGGATCACTTTCCGGCGAGGATAGTTTTGGGATCCCTTATACAGATATTATCAAAGGAAGTGGAAAGTTTGGTGCCTATTATGGTTTGGACGACTGGATCGACTATGACCTCATTTTACGTTTTAAAGCCAGAGCAACCTATATTAACAAACAAGATGATAAAAAACTGCCAACGGCAGAAAAACTCTTTATGGGGGGAATGGGTTCCGTAAGAGGGTATAACCCTTACTCTTTGGCACCTTATTATTTGGAAGACCCTGCGAATCCTAATAGCAGAAGACTGGTTGGGGGAACAAACCGTGCCTCTACCAGCGTGGAAGCCAGTGTACCGCTCTCAGAAGCAGCCAAAATGCGTTTGGCATTTTTCTATGATTATGGAACAATATCAGCTGATGGTGCTATAGTAAATGGTCAATATCAAGAACTTAAGTATGGTACAGTCACAAGATCATCAACAGGTGTAGTCTTAGAATGGCAGTCTGCCTTTGGTCTCATCAACCTTGTCTTTGCTTACCCGATCGATGAGCAAACCGGAGACAACACCGCAACCTTTGAATTCTCTATGGGATCACAGTTCTAAGGTTATTATCGGTCCTGTAGGGTGGCGCATTTATGCCCACCTTCTATAAATTTCAAGATGCAAAGAAGATGGGTTTCATAGTATGCCAGTCTAATCATGCGGTGGGCATCCGTTCCGCTAAATGCACCACCCTATAAGGTTGTTATGTAGGATCTAAATTTGCGTAGGGTGACCGTGTCCTCACGGCACCACATAAACCACCAAATTTACACAATCCCCAAATTTTTATTCTTAGGTACCTTACTCTCATCCAAAATAATAATAGCAAAAGGGATAGGTTTCTCCAAAGATTTGATATTCTCTTTGGCAAGATAGAGTGGTCTGTCGGCGTGAATGGTCAGGGTTTGATTGCTGTATGTGAAGGTGATCTTTGCAGAGTTGGATGCCTCATGTAAAAAGACGGTGAGTGTATAGATAAAACTGAGCCACAGCAGGGATTGTTTCTCCGGTAAGAGCGGTTTAAAACTTTGAAAAAGCCGTTTGTGCAGCAACTCTTTTCCATGCATGCGCAAGAGTAAAGATATTAACAATCCTTGCTCATGCGTAAAACCATAATTTAACTCCTGCATCGCAATATAGAATGCATGCTGATGCGATTTGTATATGTTGAGTGTTTTTCCTATGCTCGAGAGTTTGAGCGCTAAAAGCAAAGAGGCTTTATAGTGTTGTTCATCTTGTATTTCACCTTGCAGTACTTCATACAGACTCGAAGCAATTTTAAGCTTGGCTTTTTTCTTCCGTTCTACACCCGCCAAAGGATCAAAACGATCTAAAATAGAGTGTATACTGGGATTCACCGTAGAGGGAAACTGCAAGTTGTCATCTCTAAGAAGCTGCTCCAAGAAGACACCTTCTCTTACCCCTACAGCACTTGAAATGACTTCTTTGGCACCAATGGCCGAGAGGATCATTGTAAAGATGAGCGTCCCCTCACGTATGGTATCGTAGCGGTTTTTCTTCAGGTCAAACTGTTTGAGGTTTTTGGCAGAGGAGAGAGAGATGTCACGGAAATAATCGCTATGTGCTTCGATGTTATAGGTAAAGGCATGGAGTTTGTCCAAAGGGTGCTCCAAACGCTTCATAATGCCTTTGCTGAGTGTTCTTGCTGTACCGCCTATGCCAATGGCTAAAGTATGCCTGAAATGCTCAGGAAGCTGCTTTAGCTCCTTTTTTATGTAGGCATTGGCTTGTCTGATGCTCTCTTTTCGTGATTGTGCTTTGTCAAAAAAGAGTTCTTTGAGTCGTACGGTTCCCAAATTGAGTGAATAGGTATCTACAATATGGTTATTTTCAATAAGTGCCATATCGGAAGAGCCGCCGCCGATGTCAATGGTGATGCCATCATGAAGAGGAAGAAGGTTGTTTGCCGCTATTGCACCATACCTTGCCTCTTTCAAGCCATCAATAATACGAATAGAGAGTCCCAACTCTTTGTGTATCCAGGAAACAAAGGTTTGTCCGTTTGGCGCATCTCTGAGTGCAGAGGTTGCGACACAGAGTGTTTTGTGTGCCCGGTATTTTTCTATGGTATGTACAAAAGATTTGAGGGCAAGATAGGCACGTTTTATGCCAACAGGCTGGAGATAACCTTCTTTGTCGTAGGCACCTTCACCGATGCGCACTTTGGATTTTTGTTCACAAATAAGATGAAAGCCGTAACGAGAGGTTTTTTCAAAGATGACAAGTCTGGCTGAGTTTGAACCGATATCAATGATAGCAGTTCGTTTTGCCATGGTCTAGCTACTCTTCTTCTTGCAGTTTGTCGTATTTGAATTTTAACTCTTCAGCATTTTCCATATTGTCCGGGTCAGGAACAATACAGTCAACAGGACATACAGCAATACACTGAGGTTCATCAAAGTGACCCACACATTCAGTACATCTGTCTGGATCTATAATATAGACTGGGTCATTTTCTTCTATGGCCTCGTTAGGACACTCTTCTCTGCATGCATCACATGCTATACATTCATCTGTTATTACTAATGCCATGATTTCCTCGTCTATAGGTTATTTATTAGGAGTTATAACTCAAGATTGCTTATGATTGATTTAAAAAGAGAGATAAATTTTTGATATGTTCATTTTAGTGAAAAGAGAGGGCGATAATACTCCCTTTATGCAGTATATCTAAGAGATCGATTTTGGAAAACAGAAGCGGTACCCACGTCTTCTTACTGTTTCTATCGTCGTAATATCCAACGGTTTGTCCATTTTTTGACGAATTTGATTAATAGCAACTTCAATGACATTCGGGGTCACAAGTTCAGGTTCTTCCCAAATAGCATCAAGCAGTTGTTCTTTGGAGACAATTTGGTCTTTGTGGATCGCAAGATGGGTCAATACTTCAAATGGTTTCCCTTTGAGTTCTATCTCCACACCCTGGTAAATGATCTTTTCTTCTTCTGGGTTGATGATAAGTTCATCTATTTCAATGATATTGGAAACACCAAAACGAAGTTTGGCTTCAATACGTACAAGCAGCACATCATAATCAAGCGGTTTTCTTAGAAAATCATCTGCACCTGATTTTAATGCTTCTATCTCACTCTCCTTGTCGATACGTTCAGAAAAGACGATAATAGATGTTTTGTAGGCTTCTGTTTTGATATTGGGGATAAGGTCAATATGGCTTTTGTTGTTATGCGGCCATGAAAGCAGTACTAGATCATAGTTTCTGATATCAAGATAATATTTTGCGTCACCAATATTTTCAGCAATGTCTGCCTGGTAATTTTCTTTGATAAGCGTTTCTGAAAGCGCTTTACCGAGTGCTTCATCCTCTTCAATGATCAATATTCTCATAAGTAAACCTTTTTTAACCTTTTAGGGTTAATAATTTCTTAATTATAGCATAAAAAGAGGGGTTTGTGAAAGTTTTTTTTAAGTTTTGTATTAAAAATGCCAAGTTTCACTTAAAGCGACGCTGCATTCAGCAATGATATCTGGTTTAGATATTTTGATTGAAAGGGTTTGCATGTGAGGGTAGGCTGCATAGAGAATATCTTTTAGGCCAAGAAGGGCATCTTCCAAAAGTATGTAACGTTTGCTTTTAAGGTCATTGTGCAGAAGAATGACCATGTCGCCATAATCTATAAAAGCATCCTCACTGTAGGCATAGTCTACTGTAAGATCAACAATGACAGTCTGGGGACGGTCACGTTCAAAATCCAGCAAGCCTATGATCACATCAAGTGTGAGTGCGTCTATATGAATGGTCATGGGCTTACACCTTGCTCTCTTCTTTTTTGAAGAGACGTACAATATTCGGCGTGTGTTTATAGAAAATAATAAAAGCAATGATCCAAATAGGTGCATGTGAACCTATGCCGGGTACTTCAGGATACATGACATAAGACACGATGATAAAGGCTGCGAGCCCTATGAGCGAAGCAATGGAAGAGACTTTTAAACCTTTGGCTGCACCCATCCAAACCACAATAGCGATCAGTGCAGGGATCGGCATCATGACAAGGAGTACACCAAAACCGGTGGCAACCCCTTTGCCTCCTTCAAAAACG
>DQVY01000114.1 GCA_015661535.1 Sulfurovum sp.
TTCCAAGTGCCAAAGGCTTTTATTTGAAGGTCCTTGACAAAAGCATTCCCTTTTTCGACACTCACAAGTATTAAAATAGAAAAAGTCTTGTTGGCATTTAAATTTAAATACTCTTTTTCTATAGTCAAAGTTCCTTTATTTGTTACCTTTCTATAGGCTTGCCATTGTCCTACAATAAATCCATTCTGATCTCCAGCAAAAATGCCTGTCATCATCACAAGCATCATCATTAAAATTTTCATCTTTTACCTCTCACTCTGAGTTATTTAAAATATATTATAATCACTTATAACTGTAAACAGTGTTGTAAAGCATAGTTTTGTTATACTATTTATCAAAATTTCCCTACAAATTTTTCACATTAGGATAAAACGGTGAACCAAACGAAAAAAAGATTAAGCATTATTAAAATTGCCATTTCAATCACTGACATTGAAACCATCCAACTTCAGGTTTTAAAGCTGGGTTTACTAAGAACCGATGAAAAGATTCAAGAGATCATTCAGATGCTTCAAGCAGAAAACTATGCACAGGCACAAGGGTTAATTACGACATATATAGAGATGCCTACAGAAGAGATACTGCAAAGAAGTGCACAAAAAAAGGAAAAGAAACTCACAAAAGAAGAGCAATCCACCATTGATGAGTTTCAACTTTTCATCACACCTAATGAGCATAAAGAACATATCAAAGTTGACATTAATGATTATGTCAGTGACGACCTTAAAATCCCCAAACATGTGGCAGATCAAAAACAAGAAGAAGCACCTCTTGAGGTACTACAGGAGATCGATATCAATGATTTTCCAACACTTTCCCCTCTTAAATCCCGTAAACAGACTAAGCCTATAGCAACAGATGCCTTTGATTCACTGCTCAACATGGATGCAAATGATGTACTCAAAGACAATATAAACCTGGACATATCTCATACAGAAGACGATAACTTCTTTGGTATCCCGCATGATTCATCACCAAGCCCTATAGAGACTTCAAGCATACCTAAAGATACGTTTTTTGATATTGATGAAGCAGCCTTGTCAGAAAAAGAGACTGCTGAAGACACTTTAGTTCAAGACGATTTTTTGCAGGAAGAGTTTTTAGAAGAAGACTTTTTACAAGAAACACTTCCGGAAGAGAAGCATGAAGAAGACGAAGCAGACCCTTTTCTAACTTTAATCCCCGTACCTGAACAAGAAAAAAAAACCGCCACCGTTAAAATGACTGTAGAGAATTCAAAAACAGAAAAAAATATAGACACCGAAACTATAGAAGCAGGCAGTGAAAAGAGTGAAACTCCTTCCTATAAAAGTATTCCCTATATTACACAAAAACTTGAAAGCATGAACAAACAGTATCCCTCTTCACATTATAGTTCTGAATCTTTTCCTTCACTCTCCAAGCTGTTGACAAAAATAGGTCAAAAATCTATCACCGAAGCAGAGATAGAAGAGACATTGGCAGAGGTCAAAAGACTGGCAGAGAATGCCTCTTATGCACAAGCGGCACAATTGCTGCTTGTCTGTGCCGCAACACCTTCACCCTTTGCACAACTCATGTTAGCCAGAGAACTCTACAGGGGTACCCTGTTGACACAAAACATACCCCAGGCTTTCATACTTCTCAATACCCTTGCTATGGATGATTACCCTGAAGCACTCTGTGATCTTGGTCAATTTTATGAAAATGGCATAGGCAGCAAAAAAGACAAAAAAAGAGCCCAGGAGCTTTACAAACATGCCATGGACCTTGGCATAAAAAGAGCAAAAAATCATTTTGAACGACTCAATCAGAGTAAAAAAGGTTTTTTTAGCAAATAATTTTATTTTATTCTCTTAATAGAAAATATTGTTATACACGTATTCATCAGCGATAAGCTTATTTTAGATAGAATTATGTACAAATTTTTTGAGTGAAGGTAGATAAAGTATGATTAGTTGGATGCAAAAACACAATAAGTATCTTGTATGGACAATATGGATAGCAACCATCGCATTTATAGGTGCAGGTTTTGTAGGTTGGGGAAGTTACAGTTTTGGTGCGAAAGCAGGCAATGTAGCGAAGGTTGGTGACATTGAGATCAGCCAAACAAAACTCAATATGGTTTACTCCAGTATCTATAACCAGTATAATGAAAGACTTCAAGGCAGACTTGATGAGAAAAAAGCAAAAGAGATGGGGCTTGTCCAACAGGCATTTGCACAACTTGAAACACAGGCCAAGATCCTTAACTTTGCAAAAGAAATAGGGATCATTGTCTCAGATGAAGAAGTGGTAAAAAGATTACAGGGCATAAGATCTTTCCAAAAAGAGGGTGTGTTCAATAAAGAGATCTACAATGGATACCTTCGATCACAGAGAATGAAAGCCAATGTCTTTGAAGACTCATTAAGAGAAGAACTTGTCATTCAAAAAACGATCAATCTTCTCAGCGTAGATGCCCTGCCTTTTGAGAAAGAAGCCCTCTCAGCAGGTATGAAT
The DNA here is from genome assembly GCA_015661535.1 of Sulfurovum sp. GTDB lineage: Bacteria > Campylobacterota > Campylobacteria > Campylobacterales > Sulfurovaceae > Sulfurovum. Next base: position 2,482 of record DQVY01000114.1, read on the forward strand.
GTTTCTGACAAACTAGCCTACAAAGTATTGACAGAAAATGACCTTAATGTGACTCTTGATGAAGCCAAAATGAAAACATTTTGGGAAGCCCAAAAAGAGAACTTTTTAACCGCACAAATGTATACCCTTTCTGTTGTCTGGACAGAGAGCAAAGATACCGAAGTGACAGAAGATGAGATCAAAGCACACTACGACAAAAACAGTTTTAACTACAGCAATGCTGAAGGGAAACAACTCCCTTATGAGGAAGCAAAAGTCTTGGTAACCAGAGATCTAAAACTGAAAAAAACAAAAAAAGCAGCACAAAAAGCATACATCGCTTTCAAAAAAGGAAAGCTTGACAGCAGTGAAAAAGTAACACTTGCCTTAGGTGATCCTAAACTTTCAAACGAGTTATGGAACGGGGTGAAAGAAAAAGCTGTTGGTGACATCCTTAAACCAAAAATTGTTGCAGACAGATATGCAACCGTCAAAATAGAAAATATTGTCCTTCCAAAAACAAAAACCTACGAAGAAGCGAAAGAGGAAGTCGCATTAATCTATAGCGCACAGGCAAAAAGAGAAGCACTTCTTGCCTTGGCAGAAACAACCCTCAAAAATTTTGATCAAAATGATTCAATCATATCAGATTTTGTGAAGTTGGAAGAGGGTGTCAACCTAAAACCGTTAAATAATCAAGAAAGTTTACAATTTTTACAAAAACTCTTTACATCATCGAAAGAAAAGGGTATCATAAGCCTATTGGATAAAGTTATTGTTTACAATATACTTGAACAGAAGCTTCTACCGACGGATGAAAACCAAAGTAATTTTGTAAATCAAACTGTCAACACGTTAAAAGAAAGTACATTTGAAGCGAATCTGATCAAAATGTTGCATAAGAAATATCCTACAGAAGTCTATATGGGAGGGCTTACAAATTGAGTGACACAATCTTAGCTATTGATATCGGTTCTACTAAAATATGTGCTATCATTGCTGAGATTGAAGACGGTGAAGTCACCGTTCAAGGTCATGGTATCATAAAATCCCAAGGCATCAAAAAAGGTGCCATTACAAACATTGAGCTTGCCTCAAAATCTATCAAAAAATCTATCAACGATGCAAAGCGTATTGCAGGAAGCAATATCAGTTCTGCAACAGTGTCTATCTCCAATGCCTATGCAAAGAGTCTTAACTCTACAGGTATTGTCAACATACCACACAAAGACATCTCTATTAAAGAGATCAACCGTGTGATGCAAACGGCACTTTATAATGCCAATGTGCCTAACGAATATGAAGTGGTACATGTACTTCCTTATAACTTTAGGGTAGATGACCAGGACTTTATAGAAGACCCGTTTGGTATGAATGCTTCTCGACTTGAAGTAGATGTCAACATTATCATGACACAAAAGTCAAACCTTTCGAACCTCAAAAAAGCTGTACGTTCTGCAGGTGTTGACATTAATGGTATTGTCCTTAGCGGATACGCTTCAGCAATAGCTACAATGAATGAAGATGAAAAAGAGTTAGGTGTTGCCGTGATCGACCTTGGAGGACAAACTTCGAATCTTGTCATCCACACAGGGAACTCTATTCGTTACAACGATTTCCTAGGTGTTGGTTCTAACCATATTACCAACGATCTTTCAATGGCACTGCATACCCCTTTACAAATAGCTGAAAATGTCAAAATACGTCATGCCAACCTGGTAGGGACAAGCAATGAGATGATCGAGCTACCTATTATAGGGGATGAAGAGAGTCGAAATGAAGTCTCTTTGGAGATTGTACATTCCGTTATTTTTGCACGTGTTGAAGAAGCACTCATGATCCTCTCAAAATCCATAGAAAAATCTGCACTTAAAGAACAGATCGGTGCAGGTATCATACTCACAGGGGGTATGACCAAACTAAAAGGTATGAGAGAATTGGCGCAGGCTATTTTTTCCGGTATGCCTGTACGTGTAGGGTATCCGCATAATCTAAATGGACTTTTTGATGAGTTGAAAGATCCAGCCTACTCTACAGTGATTGGACTCTTACTTTACAATGCAGGTCATCATACACAGTATGAGATCAATTTCCAACAAGAGTTATTACACTCAAAAACAGAACACCAGGATGACCTAAGAGATATACAGTTAGGTAACCAGGAAACGCATGTACAGGGCAATAGTCAAAAAGCAGCAAAAAAGAGTGAAAAAGAGCAGGAAGCAACAGAAGAAATTGATCTTAAGTTTGATCCTACTGCAGGATTGGAACATGACAAGCAAA
>DQVY01000236.1 GCA_015661535.1 Sulfurovum sp.
TCCTAAATGCTCTTTAATAAGCTCTTGCACCAACTCTTTTACCATCTTTGGGGTAAGTTCTTCAAGACGTGTGGTAATGAGGGCCTCGACAGAGTCTATCATGTCATCTGAGAGGGCTGAATTTTGTATGTGGTGGTCCAGTTGGGCTTTGAAGGCATCGGAAGAGACAATACTTGAAACTGCAGATTTTAACTTACGGGCAAAGGGGTCACGCAGGCCTTCCAAAGCCTCTTCTCCGCCAAACATTTGTATGGCACCTCCAAATTTAGACTCCATAACAGTTTTTGAAAGTGCATCAAAGGCTGGGGAAAAGTCTGCACCTTCAACCAAAGGTGCCAACTCTATCTTCTGTTCTTCTTTTGCAAAAAAATCTCCCAGTTGCTCTTTGGTAAAAAACTGTTTCATGATCATCACACGTATAGACGATTTGAAGGTTTCAAAGTTTTTTTCTATGACCCCTGAACCATACAGAAAGGGTACTTTTTCAAAAAGCATATGAATAGCAAGTTGATTGGTAATGGCACCTGAAAACGCAAACAATCCTGTAAAGAGTATGGCTTGTGCATAGGTTTCGGGAAGTAGAAAAGAGAGGCAGATGAGGAGAACAGAGAGTAGATCTGTCAGAAATGATTTGGACATAAGAAGCCTTAAGATATTTTCGATATCTTATACTAAAATAACTTAAATAGGATCACAGATGGAAATCACACACTTTTTTGAAGCACTTTGGCAATTGAGTATTGCTATGGCACCTTATATACTTTTTGGTTTACTCTTTGCAGGTATTTTGCATGAGTTGGTACCTGACAGCATCGTAACAAAACATTTGGGCAAAGACAATATTAGTTCTGTAGTGAAGTCTACTGTTTTTGGTATCCCCCTTCCTGTTTGTTCCTGCGGGGTGATACCTTTGGCAACCTCTATTAAAAAGTCGGGAGCAAGTAAGGGTGCTACACTCTCTTTTCTTATTTCAACACCTATCACAGGGGTAGATTCCATCATGGCTACCTATGGTATTTTTGGGTGGATATTTACACTCTATCGTGCTTTTACCTCAATGATCATAGCCATGGTTGCAGGTATATTGACCAATATTTTTGATAAAGAGGTAGAAGAACCTGAAGTGAAAAAACCTTTTTTTTCTGTGAATGCTCCAAAAGCGGAAACGGAGTCTTGTGGTACAGGGGAAGGTAGCTGCTGTTCTAGCGGGAATGATGAAAAGAAAAAGTTTTCTTTTATGGCTGCACTGAAATATGCTTTTGGCACCCTGCTTGGTGACATTGCAAAACCACTGTTCTGGGGTCTCATTTTGGGTGCACTGATCACTGTAGCTATACCGGAAAATCTTGCGGAACTGCTCTCCGATAACTCATGGCTCTCTTATCTCTTGGTTATTGTTATTGCTGTGCCTATGTATGTGTGTGCAACTGCTTCTCTACCCATTGCTGCAGGGCTTATGCTTTCTGGTGTGAGTGCAGGTGCTGCCTTTGTGTTTCTTTCTGCAGGCCCGGCTACCAATACAGTGACCATAGGTGTGGTAAAGAAGATGTTGGGGACAAAGTCTTTGGTGATCTATTTGGGGAGTATTGTTTTTGGGAGTATTGTTTTTGGTCTGGGTCTGGACTACATCTTTGATGCTTCAGCCATAGACCCTGCCTCTCTCATACATATGGATGAAGAAGGCGGCATCATTGCTACGATTTCTTCTGTCATCCTTTGGGGCTTGGTACTTTACTATATGGCTAAGCCTTACTTTAAGAAAAAAGAGAGCTGCAGCGGCGGATCATGCTGCGGCTAAGATGATTAGAAATCATCGTCATCACTGTTGAATTCAGCTTCCATTTTTGCTTCATTTTCAATATCTAGCTGTTGTTCTGTCAGTACAAGTTCATGCAGGAACTCACCAAAGAATGTTTTAGATTCCGTTTTTGCCAAAAAGAGATAAATACCTGCTATTAAAGCAATAAACATCACAATACTAATGATTTTTTGAAGAGGATTAAAGGTTTGGATAGGATCTTTAGTGCGTACTTCACAGACACCGCCGGGACAGTTCTCTGCTTGTTTACGGGTGAAAAAAGTATACATTTTACAGCCCACACAAATGGAGAGTGCTGCTTCCATAAAAAGCAAGGTGAGGCAAAGTACACAAATAAGTACTTTGTAGAAGGTAATATCCCAGTTTAAAACAAACCAATACATCATAGGAAGAGAAATAAACCAGCCTAGGGTCCATGCAAAACGTTTTTGTAAGGCACCTACATATTCCGGTATTTGATTTTGAACAAATACACGACCAAAGAGTAATGCCGGTGAATACTTAGGGTTAATGATGCGGATGGTGAAATCTATAAAAATAAATGCCAAATAGACCCTTGCTACCATTATATGGTTATAGCCTATCCCTATAAATATTACGATCATTCCTAAAAGGAACATAATGCCGGCAGTTGCTTTTACTTCCCGTTCATTGACGACTCCCTCATTGTAGCCGGGGACTTTTTCTCCATACTCAAACATGAAACTATGTAAATTCATTTTCTGCCTTTCAGATTATATTACTTCGTATGATAATAATAAATATTTTGTATTATTATAGCTATGAAGCCAAAATAAGATATGAAATTGTTTTATATCTTATTGTAAGGGCTTAAAAAAAGGTGTTTGATCGTCAAAAAGATCTTATCTTGAAATATATCTAAATAAGATAGAAGTATATAATCAGTTTGATTGAAGAAGTATACTTTGTAATGCTTCCACAGAACCCACCGCATCATCATGGTCAGTAAAGCCCCACTCTACCATAACATAGTCTATTCTGGCACTTTTCGCTGCTTCCTCATCTCTTGGTCCGTCCCCTATAAAAAGTGTCTCTTCTTCGTTATAGTTCAGTTCATCAATAATTTTGTAGAGCATATCAGGGTAAGGTTTTCCTTGCAGTACATCATCAAAACAGGCAATGCTGTCAAAAAGGTCATGTATACCCAAATGTGTCAA
>DQVY01000125.1 GCA_015661535.1 Sulfurovum sp.
TACGGAAGTGTACATCCGAGCTTGGTTTGAGAACTATTCTAATGGTGTACCTCCCCATGCCTGTGCCCAAGAGCAAAGAAATGTGTGGTCTATTGCCTCAAATGGAGGCATCATCCGTCCACTTATTTTGGCACTTACTTCTAAGTCTACATTTCAAGCACTGGGTGTTGCCCTCCAACATCAACAAATTACCCATCGTTCTGACAATATCAGTTCGGCACTGTGTGTGTTAGTGCCTCTCTTGCGTCAACTTTTAGAAAAAGAGGAGCCACTAAGTACACTAAAAGAATCTGCTTCTAAAGTACAACGAACCGCCATAAGTGGCTCAGAACTCTCACGTACCTACGCAGAGCATAATGGACCTGGCAACATACCAAAAGATGAAATGTGGAAAATACACACAGACTTTTCAGACAAAACTGTAGACTTAGATGCCTTAATGAAAGAATACTCAGAAGATGAGATACTAGGCTCAGTATTTACCACAGGATGTTACCCGGAACAATCCCTCCCTGTGCTTATGTATCTGCTCTATAAAAATAAATTTGATTTTAAAGCTTCCGTGTTAGCCAATACAAATGCAGGAGGAGACTGTGTGCATAGAGGTATCATACTAGGACTGTTAGCAGGAGCTGCAAATGATGACATACCCGAAGAACTAAAAACAGGTTTAGTAGAATATGAAAGTATAAAAAAAGAGATAGAAGATTTTATAAAGGTTATCACATGAAAAACATAGGCATTCTCGTAGCAAGCGTGCAGAAAAATATGGAACTATCCCTAAAAATCCAAGAGCTCACAACAGAACTAGAAGCTAGTGGTGAAATTATTAATCTCGTTGCACTTGACTTGCCCATGTACACTTCCATACTAGAAGATGAAAAAGGTATCCCTAATGAGGTATATGACTTAGCCAAACGCTTAAAAACATTCGATGCCCTCATCGTCGTGTCTCCAGAATACAACGGAAGCATGCCACCCGTACTAAACAATGCCATAGCTTGGGTTTCACGTGTAGGAGATGACTTTAGAGCTATTTTTAATCAGAAGTTTGTAGCCCTTGCCACACACTCTGGTGGTGGAGGTATGAGAGGTAACGATGCAGTACGCGCTATGTTCTCTTACATTGGGGCCAATGTATTATCACGGGAGATCATTAATAACTATGCTAAGGAGTACAAGAAAGAGACTGTTATTAGTATCGTTAAAGAACTGATCACATATGGTGTAATCAAAAATTAATTTAAGATATAATAAATACTAACTCAAAAAGAAAGGCAATAGAGATGGTTTTTTTTCGTCCTGTCTACACCTACCTTGAAGCAGATAAGAAATACCACTTCTGTAACTGTGGTAAAAGTGAAGATGGCGTACTTTGTGATGGCAGTCATAAAGGCACACCTTTGACACCTACAAAATTTACCGTAAAGAAAAGTGGAAACTTTTACCTTTGTAAATGTAAAAAATGCTACAACGGAATTTTTTGTGACAGCAATCACACAAAAAAAGAGAAACTCACTTTAGATTTTGAAGTCTGATGCTACTATAATGTACTTGTGATAGTATCATTCATACATAATAAAACCCTGAAAATGGAGCGCATCTTGTTCAAACAAACCTATATCTTTCCCCTCCTCTTTCTCTTTACCGCTTCCGTACTTTTAGCCAATGATTCTATCGATGTCATCATTCCTAAACCCCAAAAAATGATTCAAAAAAAGGTATATTTCTCTTACATAAAAAAATAAAATATTGTTCAA
>DQVY01000033.1 GCA_015661535.1 Sulfurovum sp.
AGCGAACAAGACTTCTTTTTTCACTACTTAACAAACCGGTAGCCTATGTTTTTAATGGTTTCTATGTGCTCTTTGCCCAAAGCAGCACGCAGGGTCTTAATGTAGGTACGCAAAGAACCTGCACTTGGCTCTTCATTGTATTCCCACAAGGCTTCATTGATCGTGTCATAATTCACAAGTTCATTTTGGTGCCGCAAAAAAAGAGAAAGAAGTTTTAACTCTTTGGTCTTTAACGGGATCCTCTCTTCATTCTTGGTCAAAGTAAGCTCTTTCAGATCAAAAAACAACCCCTCCCCCAGATCTACCTGTACTTCATGGGTACCAAAGTTGCGCTTGAGCAAAGACTCTACCCTAACAAGTAACTCCTTCAACGCAAAAGGTTTACGAATATAGTCATCGCAGCCTAAGGCGAAGCCCTTCTCCACATCTTCTACCGCATTTAAAGAGGTAATGAAAATAGCAGGTGTTTCTTTGCCTTCTGCACGTACAGACTTCAAGAAGTCAAAGCCGCTCACATGGGGTACTTTAACATCCAGCAACATCAGATCAATATGCTTTTCATAGACGATCTCTTCTGCTTGAAGCCCATCATACGCCACCTCTACCGCATACCCCTTCAATTCTAAAAATTGTTTCACGGTATCACTGAGCTGGATGTCATCTTCCAATAGTAAAATCGTTGCCGTCATCTCTTTTCTTTCCTACACTGTATTTGTTTTACAAACAATTCTAGTATGCCAAAATGAATTAAACATGAACTTTTGACAGATCCAATACAATCTGCGTACCCACATCTTTTTGGGACTCTATCCGGATGGCTATATTTTCTTCATCACAATAGGCTTTCACCAAAGCAAGTCCTAACCCTGCACCCTCTTGTGCCTCGTCTGCCTGATAGTAGCGTTCATGCATACGCAAAAGTTCTGTAGGGCTCATGCCTACCCCTTCATCTTTTACCGTTAAGATGTCTTGATGCAAGGTGACAGTAATGAGGGATTCCCTAGAAGAATACTTCATGGCATTGGAAAGTAAGTTATCCAGCATCTGTTCAAACCCTATTTTATCTACTGTTATCTCATAAGCGTCCACATCAAGCACAAAAGGGTTGCGTTTTTGTTCTTCAAACACAGCCACACGTTCTACGATCAGCGCCTTTAGGTCAAAACTCTCTTTCTCTATGTCGTGCATCTCTTTATGGATGCTATAGACCAGTTGATCATAGAGTTTTTTAAGCCTCACAGAAGCATCTTCTATACGTTGAATACGTTTAAGAGATCTTTCATCTTCCATATTTTTTTTTAACATTTCACTGTTGGCTTTGATGGTGGCCAGAGGTATATTGAGTTCATGAATAATATCGTTGGTTAAAGAAGTCAGGGTGTTTTCCATCTCTTTTTTAGGCGCAAAAATAAGCATAGAGAGTACATATCCCCAGCCTATAGCCACAAGAAAAACCAAGGCACCCGCAATGAAAAATTTAAACTCCGTAAAATCCCAATTATCCAGAAAACGGTACACGGCAGCCAGCAGCGTGAACATCGTCACAAAATAAATGACAGTGGCGATCACGATCTCTTTGATGCGCTTCATGCTATTTACTATCCATCCTGTAACCTACTCCCCGCACATTATGTATGTGTTGAGGGAAATATTTTTTCAATTGTGCCACATACACCCTCAATGCACCCTCACTTACTTCGTCCGAAGCACTCCATAAGCGTTCTTTGATCTGATGCAAAGGGACCACACTTCCCCGCCCTTCCAAAAGCACAAAGAGCAGTTCTGCTGCCTTAGTACTTAACTCTACTGCCTCAGTATCAAGGTACAGTCTTTTGTTTAGGATGTCAAATGTATACGTATCTATCTGTACCGTTTTACTGCGGACCTGCCTTTTCAATACCGCCTGTATGCGCAATAAAAGCTCTTCCAGATCTACAGGTTTTTGTATAAAATCATCTCCTCCTGTCTCAAATCCTTCGCGTAAAGAAGCTTTGTCATCACGAGAAGTAATAAAAATACAAGGGGTATCATCTCCACTCTTACGCAACTTGGACAAAAGGTCAAATCCGTTCTCATAGGGTAAATTGACATCAAAAAGATAAAGGTCAAATACCCGTTCATAACTTAGATCCAATGCACTGTATGGATCCAGCGCGCAGGAGAGAGCATACCCCTCCTCTTCAAGAAAATCTTCAAGTGTTTCATTAAACAGTTTATCATCTTCCAGTACCAATATGCGCGTCAAGGGGCTCTCCTCATCTTTGGCATATTATACCTCAAAAAATATTTACACAATGTGGTATAATTTTCACTATACTAGTTCAAGTAAAGGTCAAACGTGAAAATAAATCGTACCTTGTTAACATATAGAGAGGGTCAAATTTTACTTCTGGGTCTCTTCTTCTTGGCATGTTATATGCTGCTTTTGGTACTCTCTACGCTCTTTTTCCCAAGCTATCTTCAGCAACTGCTCAGCATTACAGCAACCAATGTGATCTTTGGTCGTATGGCAGGGCTTTCTATAGGGGTAGCCTCTCAAATGGATACCGTGTTGCTTGTCGGACTGAATTTTTGGATCGAGTCTATTATGGTACTCATTTTATACCCTCTGTTTGTCATTTCATGGACGAAACTTGAAAGTATCTCTTATCCACCGCTAAGAGAATTTTTACTCAGATCCAAAACAAGTGCCCATAAGTATGAACCTTTCATTAAGCGTTATGGCGTCATTGGACTTATATTATTTGTCTTGACGCCTTTTGCTATGACAGGTCCCGTGGTAGGAAGTTTTGTAGGGTTTTTGATCGGTTTTAGACATGAGGTCACATTGTTTGTTGTGCTTTCAAGTACTTTTGTTGCTATTATTATTTGGGTCTATCTCATCAAAAATTTTGAAGCGGTACTCATTCACTACAACGACATGCTCTTAACAGGGGTTTTTATTGCTGCTTTGGGAATGTTACTTTGGTATTTTATTAAACAGTATCAAAAAAAGAAATAAGATTCATCGAACCTATAAACGTGAAACTGTTCACGTTTACTTAACGG
>DQVY01000079.1 GCA_015661535.1 Sulfurovum sp.
AATCAATACCATTCAAAAAAACATATCATCACCGTAGGTCGGGATGCCCTCTTCCTGACAACAAACATGCATACAATAAAAACCATATACAACCAATAACATCCAAACTTCACTAAACAAAACAAACATACATTCATGCAAATAAATAAATGTCGGGAAGAGGACATCCCGACCTACGGGTTATATATCTCAATAAAAATATGACATGTTTTTTCTCGTTTTTCATTTCCTTTGCTATGATAATAATATGAATTATAAACGTATATATGCCGATGGGTACAGCTACCTCTTAACCATGGTGACACATGAACGTAAGCCATTACTTATAGACAATATATAATTGCTAAGGTATGCTTTTGCCTTAAGTAAAAGAAATATATCTATAATATAGATGCTATCGTCATATTACCTGACCATTTGCACATGATCATAACTCCAAGCATATCAAAAGAGTATTCGAAAATTATTTATGGTTTAGACGAGACAACAAAGCAACATGCCAAAGCAGCTATAAATCACAGCAAGTATAAAAGAGTTCATACAGGTATATGGCAAGAGAGATTTTATGAACATACAATCCGCGATGAGAAAGATTGGTTAGAGAAGATGGAATATATTAAGAATAATCCTCTTAAACATGGGGCACGTTGACAACAATACCCAATGGGAATACACATCATTTTCGTAGGTCGGGATGCCCTCTTCCCGACACAAACATGCACATCATTGTCGGGTAGAGTCCGACCTACTTGTCACACTTCTCTTTTTTCTTATATGGGAAGAAAGACTTTACATTGTCTGCCAAAATACACCATAACCCGCTTCTGGCTCCATTTTTGGGCATACCATTGTCACAGTCAGGCATAAGTGCTCTGGCATTGTCCATGAGTATAGGGATGAAGAAGAGTGATACCAGTGTAGCTGCCATACTTCCAAAGATCAGGGCGATACCCAATCCGCCAAATATCGGGTCTGTTGATAAAAGCAGCGAACCTAATATGATGGCTACAGCAGTAAGCATAATAGGCTTGGCACGTGTTGCAGTGGCTAAAGCGATGGCTCTTTTTTTCTCCATGCCCTCTTCTGCTATGAGAGACCTTGCAAAGTCTATAAGAAGCAAAGAACTTCTTGCAGAGATACCCATAAGGGAAATAAACCCAATCAGTGAAGTTGCGGTGAGGAAAAAGTTTGTATCACTTGCATAGAGTGATATTTTGTCAGTGACCCAGTGTCCAACAATAACACCGATAATGGACAGGAAACTACCGATAAGCACAATACCGCTCAGGGCAAAAGACTTGTAGTAGAGTACCATAAGCAGGAACATCAAGACCAATGCTGCAATGAAAGCACCACCAAGGTCACGAAAGGTATCTAATGAGACTTTCATCTCACCATCCCAGCGTACCAGCATTTTTGCACCACTCTCTTTGTCTACAAGGTTTAGGTCAAACATATAGGTAGTGATCCCTGGTACCTTTGTGACATTGTAGTCTTTTGCGAGTACCTCCAGCATTTTATCTCTTGCATCGAGCAGTGGATAGACTTGACTCACCATGTCACATTCAGCCGTGATGGTCACCATGTTTTTAAGGTTTTTTCTAAAGATCATAGGGCTGGACTTTACAGATTCTATACTAACCACTTCACTGACTGGCACCATCATGCCTTGTTTGTTCATAAGGTTCAAAGACAAAAGTTTAGATTCAAATGCACTTTGTGACGCCACCTCTACCAGTCTGGTTTTGTCATCGAGTCTTAAAAATATAGGTATCTGGTCTTGTTGATCACGTGTGTTTTTATGTGCGATCTTCATCCCTTTAAAAGCAAGATAGACAATGTTATTTACCTGTTCAACACTTAAGCCGCTAAGAATGATCTTCTCTTTGTCCGGCACGAGGTCATACTTGGTATAAATGTCATCATGCATAATATCTACATCTACAAGCCCCTCTGTTTCTTTTAGAATATTTTCAATTTTCAATGAAGTTGCCCGCAATACACTATTGTCTTTCCCATAAAGTTCTACAACAATCGTTGCCAAAGTTGGGGGACCAGCAGGCATTTCCGTAAAACGGATACTTGTGTTTTCAACCAAAGCACCACAGGCTTTATTGAGGATAGGACGAAGTCTGTGTACCATACGGTAAGAAGGTTCATCTCTATGGTGTTTGTCTGTAAGGTTGATGACTATCTCTGCCTGGCTTTTCAGTGTTTTGAGTGCAGATCCTTTTACAAGTCCTGCATAATCCAAAGGCGCACCCTGCGCTAAAAAGACTTCCATATCTGTGATCTCTTTTTCCATCTTTAAAGTATTCACGATACATGTGGTGACAGATTTGGTCTCTTTTATGGATGCATTGGTCTTCGTATCGACATATATGGTAAAAGTATTGGCACTTTTTCCAGGAAGCATCCGTGCTAGTACCAGCTTCGTAGGCAGCATGAACACCGCACCGATCATAGAGAAGATCACTATCATAATAACGATCATCTTATTCATTTTTGTAGAGAGGATCTTATAAACTATACTTTCCATTATTTCCCCTCTGCTTTTGCTTCACTGTTTTCTGTTTCAGGCCTTTGCTTCTCAGGGGGTGTATGTTTTTCAAACTTAATGAATTTTCGTGCCAGGTAAGGCGCAAAAACATACGCTACAAAGAGTGAGACAGCCAATGCTACCGGTACATTTAACGGTATGGGTTTCATAAATTGTCCCATCATACCACCCACAAATGCCATAGGGATCATCGTCAACATAATAGCGATCGTTGCAATGTTCGTAGCAGGACCGATCTCATCGGTTGCCTGAATGATGATCTCATCAAATTCTTGCTCTTGAGAAGACTCCAAATGTAAACGTCTGTGTATGTTTTCTATGACTACGATGGCATCATCGACAATGAGCCCCAGACTCAGCAGAAAGGCAAAGAGTGTGATACGGTTAATGGTTTGGTCCGTCATTAAAGCAATAAACAGTGTTGCTGCAAGGATCATCGGTACGGCAATGGTCACAACCATAGACTCTCTCCATCCTAAAAATGGAATTAAAATAAGTGCAATAATAAAAATAGTGATCAATAAATGATGTACAAGCTCATTCACCGCTTCATTTGCTCTGTCACCATAGTTACGCGTAATAATGAAGCCCATGCCCTGTTTATTTAATGCAGCCTTTTCCTGCTGTAAGGCTGCTATGACACTCTCTGCAATATGTACTGCATTGGTACCTTTAAGCTTTGAGACTGTCATGGTGATCTGGTCACCGGCATCACGAAATTTGACCTCGCTGCTATTTTCATCTTCACCCAAATGTAGATCATCCCTAAAAGTAAGTTCCGCAGACTGATGGTTTTGTATATCATAACTATAGTCCACGGTTGCGATATCTTTTAAATAAATAGGAGAACCCATATAACGGGCAATGATCAGTTCATTCAGGTCATCCACATCATCAATGGCATTTTTTACAGAAAAGACAATGAGTTTACCTGTTGCGGTCATGTTGTCTATCTCTGGGGCATTTGCTGATATTGACTTGACAGCAGTAGCAACCTGCCCCAATGATATGTTAAAAGCAGACAGTTTATGCAAGTCTATAAGTACATTGAATTGTGGCCGTTTTACCCCTTTTAACGTTGTTTTTGAAACATTATCAAGGGCATTGATATTTTGCTGGATCTCACGGATGCTTCTATAAAAACGATTGTTATCAAATTTCGTATCGGGAAGTCTGTAAAAGGCTACGGTCAATATAGGTATATCTATATCTATATCAAATGGTTTTACAAGAGGAGGCATGGTCCCAACAGGAAGCTGGTCCATGTTTTGCATCACTTTGTCATACAGTTTCAGGTTGGATGATTCTCTGTCCTCACCAATATAGTACTGTACATTGACCATACCTACATTGTTCATAGCCATACCATACACGTTCTCAACACCTTTTATTTCACGTATACGACGCTCTAAAGGTTTAATGACAACATTGGCTATCTCCTGAGGCGTAGCCCCGGGTATTGCCACAATGACCGACCCCCCACTCACTTCGATTTGGGGGTCTTCCTCTCTCGGCATTACCTCTAGAGAAAGATAGCCTAAAAGTAAAAGTGCTATGGCGATAATAGGGGTTAAAGGGTTATTTAAAAACCCCTTTGCGAGATGTCCGGCAATATTTCTTATTTTATACTTTTCCATGCAGTTATTATATCAGTTTTATCTATAAAAATAACTATACATAATTACATAAAATTAATACAATCATAACTATATCTATGTAATAATAAACGCCGTTTAACTAAAAAGTAATTTTAGTAAACAATCACACACTATAAAAGGAATACTTCATGTCAAAAATGATTTCAAAATTTACTGCTGTAATCGCAGTTTTACTCTTCTCCGCAGTTTCTCTTCAAGCTGCAAAGGTTTCTGCATATTATAATGCACCGTATGCTGATGCAAAAACAGTTAAGTCTAAACTTGGTAAAGCTGGTTTTAAAGTACTTACAAGCTACTCACCTGCGGGTAAATCAAACATAAAAGTGATGGTTATCACAAACAAAGCACTTACGTCTATGGCGAGTAAAAAATCTCGTGGTTTTGCTGCAGTACAAAGAGTTATGGTAGACTCAAGCGCAAAAACTGTACTTGCTACGAACCCTGGTTACTGGATCCCTGCATTTATGCAAAAAGATTACAAAGCAGGCAGCGATGC